>JAQBCT010000332.1:0-18127 GCA_032124855.1 Gammaproteobacteria bacterium | reverse complement strand
CATCGTGGCGCTGCTCGCGGCCATTTCCATCACTCCGCACAGCATGTTCTTCATCGAGATGGAGGGTCTGGATGAGCCGGTGTGGAGTTTCCCGTTCTTCCAGACCATCCCGGAGCTGACCTATCTGTGGATCTCGGTGTTGTTCGCCCTGTTCATCACGTCCGCCTATGCGAACAGCCGCACGATGCTCGCGCGGATCGCACCCGAAGAACAAATGACGAAGTTCTTCGGTCTGTACGCGCTGTCCGGGCAGGTGACGACATTCATCGCACCCATTCTGGTGGCCGCGGTCACCGGCTACTACCAAAGCCAGCGGGCGGGACTCGCATCCATTCTGCTGTTGCTGGGCGGCGGTCTCGTGGTGATGTTCTACGTGCGCGAGGAGCGCGCCGTATCTGTGCCGGTCACTTGAGCAGCGTGAGCACGTAACCGACATCCGCCGCGGTCTTGCCCGCCAACAGTTCCATATAGGTGCGCTCGACTTCGGCCGGCCCGCGCCTCTCCACCACCTTCAGCCAGTCCGCCGTTGCGGGCACGAAGCGATCCCAGGCCAGCGCGAAGCGCTGCTCGACGCCGCCACGGCCCCAGTCCTTGTTGCGCTTGGCGATATGCGCCGGCGCGAAAAACAACTCAGGCTTGGGGCCTGGCAACGTATCTCGCCCTGCACCCGCACGGTCCTCCCAGTGCGTCGCACCCACGAGGCAGCTGTAACGCAGCTGCTCGCCGTAGTGACTGTGGACCGACCGCAGCACGCGGCCGTTGCCGGCCATGTCGACATAAACCGAGGCAACGCCGGCATCGAGTTGCGCGATCTCGTCGTAAGTGGCCACGTCATCGTAGTAGCCCACGCCTTCGACGAAGGCCCGGTTGGCCAGTGATGTCAAGCCAATGACACGCACGCGGTCGGCTCGATCGTTCTTCAGCAGATAGGCAAGCCCAAGAGATGTCTTACTCGATGCGCTCGAGAGAATTACGGTGCGCGCCCCAAAGAAATCGTTGTCAGCCAGCAGATCATCCAGAACGAACGAGGTCATGAACAGCGGCCGTAGCAGCATCTGTGCCGGCTCGTCAGCAACGACATGGTTGGCGCCGGCGCGCTGATACTGATTGTAGACAGCCGCGCGCTCGGCGCGATGCGCAGCGCTGTCCAGGAACCCGGTTGCCGTGACGCGATCCGGTCGGACGATCAGATGCGTCGACATGGGCAGGTAGCCGTATAACCGTTCGCCCGCCGCGATTTCGGTGTGCCTGGACTCAAGCACAGTGGCATAGCCCCACACCGGCACCCTTCCCAAGCCCTCGGCGGCCGGAAAGAACGCCCAGTAAGACATCGAGTCGCCGGCCACGGCGTAGGTGATGTTGTTGGCCGTCAGCGCGAAGCGTTCGATGCGCAGCAGCACTTCACCAGCGCCAGGCGTCAGCGTGTTTTGGACCACGTGACAGTCCTGCAGGTCTTTTCGATTCACCACGAAATCAGAATTTTCCACCGCCATCGCTCGCTCCCGCGCCGCTTGATTGAACAGCTAGGTTATAGTCGCAGCCAATCACCTTCCACCAGGATCCCACGATGAAGCTGTACGACGTCACCGCTGCCCCGAATCCGCGCCGTGTGCGCATCTTCCTCGCCGAGAAAGGCATCACTGTGCCGATGGAGCAGGTGGATATGCGCAAGGGCGAGCACAAAGCAACCGACTTCATGCTGAAGAATCCCAGCGGCAAAGTGCCGGTGCTGGAACTCGATGACGGCACCTGCATTGCCGAATCGGTAGCAATCTGCCGCTATTTCGAAGCCGTGCATCCCACCCCCTCGCTGTTCGGGGCGACACCAGTACAGCTGGGACGCATCGAGATGGCCAATCGGCATCTCGAATTCGAATTATTCGCGCCGATCGGCGCCGCGTGGGTGAATGGACCGATCGTCGCGCAGATCGCGGCGGGGCGTTTCAAGCAGAATCAGCAGGCCAAGGAGACGGGTGAAGCGGGTGCGCGCAGCATGTACAAGCGCCTGGACCGCGAGCTGGGCCAGCATCAGTTCATGGCAGATGATGCGTATTCGATCGCCGATATCACCGCGCTGTGCGTCATCGACTTCGCCACCGCAATGGTGGAGTTGAAGCCCGATGCAACGCTGAAGAATCTCTGGCGCTGGCACGCGGACGTATCATTACGCCCGAGCGCCAAAGCCTGACTATTCGTTAGCGAAACGAGCGCTGCGGGCCGTAGCTGCGGCTCGCACCGCCGCTCTTGCGACGTCGCGGCGCGCCGTTTGTCGAGGCGCTCGCTACTGCCGCCGGCCGTGCCGGTCGCGCGGACTCTGGATTCTCCGCACGCGTCTGCGCATCCACCACCACCTGCTTGACGCTGATCGGTCGGCGAATGAGCTTTTCGATGGCACGCAAGCGCGGCCGTTCGGATTGATCGCACAGCGACATCGCCACACCCGTCGCGCCCGCGCGTCCGGTTCGCCCGATGCGATGCACATAGCTTTCCGGCTCGTGCGGCAGCTCGAAATTGAAGACGTGGCTCACCGCGTCGATGTCGATGCCGCGCGCCGCAATATCCGTTGCCACCAGCACCCAGGTGCTGCCGTTGCGAAATTGCTCCAGCGCTCGCTGGCGCGCGTTCTGCGACTTGTTGCCGTGAATCGCGTCAGCAGCGATGCCGGCTCGATCCAATTGCTGGGCAACACGGTTGGCACCGTGCTTGGTGCGCGTGAACACGATGGCCTTCGTCACATCGCGCTCGCGCAGCAGTTGCGTCAGCACATGCCGCTTGTCGCTGTTGTCGACGAATACCACGTGCTGATCGATCTGTTCGACCGTTACCTTCTGCGGAGAGACATCGACGCGTACAGGATCGCGCAACAGCTCGCGCGCAAGCGTTGCCACTTCGGAGGGCATGGTGGCCGAGAACAGCAACGACTGCCGAGATTTAGGCACCGCCGCAACGATGCGTCGCACGTCCCGGATGAAACCCATATCGAGTAATCGATCCGCTTCATCGAGCACGAGAATGGATACATGGTCCAGCCGCGCCAGGCGCTGGCCCACCAGGTCGAGCAGGCGCCCCGGCGTTGCGATCAGCACATCAATGCCGGCCTTCAGTGCCTTGACCTGTGGATTTTGTCCTACGCCGCCGAAGATCGTGGCGAAGCGCAGGTTGGTGTGTTTGCCGTAGTTGGCGAAGTCGTCGCCAATCTGGATGGCCAGTTCCCGGGTCGGCGCGAGAATCAACGCGCGCACCGTATTGGGACCTGCCGCGGCTCCGCTGCCGAGCAGACGCTGCATCAGCGGCACAGCGAACGCCGCCGTCTTGCCGGTACCAGTCTGGGCAATGCCCAGCAGGTCGTGGCCCGCGATCAGTTTGGGAATGGCCTGGGTCTGGATGGGTGTGGGTTGTTCGTATCCCGCCGCCGCAAGTGCGCGGCATAACGGTTCGATGATGCCGAGTTCGGCAAAGCGTGAGTCTTTCACTGTTTGAGTTTTCCTTGTGCGCTACTACGGCGCGCCCTGCTGTTTTGGTTTCAGCATGCGGACACGTCACGACACGGCGCGTTACCGTCTTCCACGCGCAACTGGAGGGAACGGGGGATTGATAAGAGGAATCGGGATGACGAGCTTCGTGAAAGAAGCAGGTGGCGCGATCTCGATGTGGTGCGCACGGTGCGCGTTGGCCGTGACGTTGTCAAGCCAGAGTTCCGTCAATGTGAGCCAATCACCGCGAAATACGTCGCGCCCGTCCCCCAACAGACCTAGTATGCCGCTCGTCACAAGCTGACCCTGCCCATCACGTAGCCCATGACGCGCGCCTCACAACGTCGTTCCATCCGCATCTTCCGGGACAGCTCCGACATCGCCGCGAGTCTGCTGTGCTTGCTCGATATCACGCTCTTCCTCGCGACACTGGGCTGCGTCGTTCTGATACCCAACAGTTTCGTCAAGGTGATCGCCGCGCTCGGCGCCGGGTTGATGATCGCCCGCCTGTTCGTGCTGGGTCATGACGCGTGTCATCAAAGTCTGTTCGCGAATCGACTGGCCAATCGCTGGATGGGGCGGCTGATCTTTCTGCCATCACTGACGCCGTACAGCCTGTGGGAAGTGGGGCACAACCTCGGCCACCACGTGTACACCAACCTGCGCGGGATGGACTACATCTGGACGCCTTTGACGAAACAGGAATTCGACGCGCTGCCGTGGTGGCGTCGTCAGGCGGAACGCTGCTACCGCTCAGGCTGGGGCCACGGCGCCTACTATCTGATCGAGCTGTGGTGGAAGAAACTGTTCTTCGCGTCGCGCGCAGAAATACCGAACCAACGCGCGGAGTTCACCGCGGATTCGATGCTGGTGCTCGGTTTCGCCGCACTCTGGATCGCAGGACTGGCGGGCGCCGCATTCGCCACCGATCAGAGTGCGCTGCTGCTGATCGGCACTGGATTTGTGCTGCCATTCCTGGTGTGGAATTGCCTGATGGGGAGCGTCATCTATTTCCACCACACGCATCCGCAACTGCCGTGGTACGACGACATCGATCGCTGGGAGGCCGCGCGTGATACAGGCCCCAGCACCATTCACATCGAATTCGGCCACAAGCTCGGGCGCATCCTGAACAACATCATGACGCACCCGGCCCATCACCTGGATGTGCGCATCCCGCTGTATCGCCTCGAGGCGGCCCAACGTGCCCTGGCCGCAGGCGAGCTGCCGCCACAACGCTTCACGTTTGACTTCATGCGCAGTTGCATCCGAGTCTGCAAGTTGTACGACTACGAGGCGCAGCGCTGGACCGACTTCGCCGGCCGCCCGACATCGGCGACCTTGAGCTGATCACCCTGCGCTAGTTCTTTCCCATGCTCCCGTGCAGGGCCCGCCGCGTTTCATCGATCAGGCGCGCGCAGATCGGATCCATGCCGATCGCCCTCCAGTACGCAGCCAGGCGCGGCCGCTGCGCAAGCAGATCGGGGCCGCGGAAGACGGGCATCCACTCGGCGGCCAGCAACAGGATCGGCACCAACGTGCCATCCGCGTGCGTCAAGGTGCGGCCCACGGCGTAGCCATCCGTTCCGATGAATGTCTCGAGATGATCGAGCGTCGTCGCAACGTCAGCCACGTGCCCCGCGATCACCCGCTGATCCCAGCTGGCCGGCGGCTCTGCTACGACGATAAATAGCGGCAGCATCGCCATCACCACGTAGAAGTCCGACAGCCGCGACAACAGGCGCACCTGCGCGCGCTGCCATGGATCCTTCGGCAGCAGGGACGGCTGCGGAAATGCTTCTTCGAGGTATTCACAGATCACCTCGGATTCGATCAACACACGACCATCGTCGAGCACCAGGGCCGGCACCCGTCCCAGCGGATTGACCCCGATATACTCCCCCTTGGCCCGTGGATCACCATGAAACCCGGGCGGTTCGATGAACTCGCAGGAAATATTCTTTGCGTAGAGCATCAGGCGCACGCGTGTGGGGAAGGGAGACAAATAGGTTTGATAGAGCTTCATAGTTGGCGGGCATCTGATTACTCTCGCGCCATGATCAAGCCGAAATCCAGACCGTAGTGCAATCGATCGTCGCAGTCGTCTTGTTGGGTTTGCTCGCCGGCTGTTCCAGTCTTGCCGAGACGGCGCCGGCGAACATCGACTTCTCCGGCACCTGGGAACTCGACCTGCAGCGCAGCGATGCACCGGTCGATGCCAGCGATCAACACAGCGGCGATGCCGACGCCGCGCCGCGCATCGTCACGACGCAGACACGCGGGGCGCTCGCGACCGAATCGAATCCCAATGCCTATCTGGCCGGCCCCGCGCCACGCCTGCCGATGCTGACGGCGACGCAGATGATCATCGAGCAGGATCCCACCTCGATGGGCATCGAATATCCCAAACAGCCCTATCGCGACGTGAAATGGGGCCGGCGCGAACAGGGTCTGTTCATCATCGAGGCCGGTTGGGACGAAGGTCATCTGGTCGTAGAGACCCGCAGTGCACCGCTGCGCGTGAAGGAGACCTACAGCTTGAGCGATGGGGGTGCCACGCTGATATTGCAGGTCGATCTGCAGGGTCGCGGCGTCGACAGCGCCCACATCGTGCGCGTCTTTCGACGCACGCATGATGCCAATCCGAGCTGAATGTGTGCAGGGGATGAAACCGCGCCTGGAAATCCGCTATTGCAGCCGGTGCGGCCTGGGTCATATTGACCCTTAACGCCGCCGTCAGAAGTTCCAGGTCATGCGCAGGCCGTAGGTGCGGGGACGACTGGGACCGAAGTAGTGGGCCACGAGGATGCCGCTGCCATCCGCCACACCGTCGTAGTGCGTATTGTCGGTGACATTCTCGATATATGCCGTCGCACTCCAGCCGCGGTTTGCCTGATAGCCGGCACGCAACGCCAGATCGACATAGGCGTCGTTTTGCCCTTCCGGGTTCTGCAGCAGGCCGCCATAGGTTTTCGTCTGGCCGTAGCCTTCCGCCGTGAGGATGATCTCGCCATCACGCATGGGGAAACTCAGATTGGCCACGGCGGAGCCTGACCACTCTGGCACCTGCGGCAACGGTTCTCCATCACAGACATTCGTATCGTCGCAGATCGGACCCGCATCGTTGACACTGCTATCGGCCCACGCCGCATTCACCAGAATCTCGAGATTGTCGGTGATGACGTACTGCAACGTGCCTTCGAAACCCCAGCCATCGACCTGACCGACGTTGTCGACAAGAATGCCGCCACCGGCGCCCTGAACATTAACCTGCAAATCCTTGTAGTCGTACCAGTACGCATTCAGGCCCACCCGCATCGTACCGTCCAACAAATCGCCTTTGGCGCCCAGTTCATACGACCACACCGTCTCGGGGTCGTAGTCGTCGGGGTTCGCCTCCTGGTTGGTGACATCGGTCTGCAACAGATCAGGGGAGATTGCGAAGCTGCCGAAGCCGCCCGACTTATAACCCCGCGTGATGCTGCCATAGACCATCCAGTCGTCGCTGGGGTGGTACTCGACCAGCGCGCGCGGCGTCACTTCATCCCAGCTCTCGTCGCCATCGAGGTAGCCGGCCGTGGTGAAACCCATCGCGAAGAACGGCCCGAGTTCACTCGTCACCGGCCACGCAAACAACTTGAAATTCTTGTCGTCGTAGGTATAGCGCAGCCCGAAACTCACATCGATTTTGGGCGTGATGGCATAGGTCAGATCGGCGTACACGGCCCAACCCCAGTACTTGCCCTTCACCGAGTTCTGCTCCAGCAGACCCTGCGGATCGTAGGTGAAGCCGGGGTAAACCTGAGCACACGTTTCACCGTACGGGTAGACGTAGTACATGCACATGACGTCTTCGTCGCCCTGCTGCGAGAACAGCACGTTGATCTCTTCCTGGTAATACGACACGCCCGCGTACCACGAGAGCTTGCTGTCGGTCTGCGATATCAGCCGGAATTCCTGCTCGAAATACTCGCCGTTCTGCTTCTGCGCGTACGCGTTGATCGCAATCGGCGTGGCGTCAAAGTCTTCGGCGTAGTGGTAGTCGTGATGGCGATAACCCGTCTGGGAGTTGAACATCGCAAAGCCCAGATCCTGATCGACATGCAATCCCGCGCTGAAAATCTTGCCGTTGTCCTTCTCGCCCAAGGACATGTCGCTGTTGATGTCGATATCGTCGCTGGGCATGGTGATGGGACCAAACGTATCGTCCACAGCGGCCCAGGAAGAACCCTTTTCAGTGGCGCGGTAGATCGACCCCGATTGCTTGCGATCCTCGTACTCGAGCATCAAGTTCACTTCGGTCTTGTCGTTCTGATAGCGCGCAGAGAAACGCCCGGCGTTGCGATCCGGGGCAACGAGATCATTCTGACTGGGGTCGTAGGCGTTCTGGGAATAACCGTCTTCTTCGGCGTGATAGCCCGCCACCCGGAACGCCAGATGGTCGTTCATCACGATGTTTGCGGCGGCGTCGACGAAGACGTGATTGCGCTGCGCGATGTCCACGTTGACATAGCCGTCCACCTCATCGAAGGACGGTCGCGTGGTAAATACGCTGATGGCACCGGCGATCGAGTTGCGGCCATACAGAAAACCCTGCGGCCCACGCAGCACCTCGGCGCGCTCGATGTCGTACAGGCTGGTCACCACCACGCCGTTGCGACCCTGATACAGGTTGTTCTTGAATACGCCGATGGACGGATCGCCGCCCACACCGAAGTCGTTGGTGATGATGCCGCGGATCGACAGGGTGTCGATGAAACTGTCATGCGAATCACCGGTGACGCCCGGGGTATAGAGCACCAGATCCTTGATGTCGTTGAGATGCCGGTCGGCAATGAAATCGCCGGAGAAGGCTGTTACCGCCAGTGGCACATCCTGAATCGACTCCACCCGCTTTTGCGCGGTGACGACAATTTCCTCGATGGGCGATACCGCCAGCGCGGCACCTGCATGAACCAGTGTGATGGCGGAAATTGAGCGCGCAAGCAGGCCTCGACGGGATAGCGTGAATCGCACGTGAGTGTCTCGTTGGGGAAGTCGCGGTTACGCTAAACCTGAACCTCCAACCGCGCAACACTTTGCAACACGCGCTGTAACACGCGGAATCAGACCAGCCCGGCGTCCGCCAATACGTCGATCATGGGTGCGAGCTGCGCTTTGTAGCGCCGCCAGCGCGCGATGGAGCGCGCGTGCACCGGTTCTCGCACCTGCACCGCACTGGCGGTGGTCACCGCCCCGGCCTGCGTATGAAATTGAAGACAGGCGTCCTCCCACGGCAGCCCCAACGCCCCGATCAGCCGACGCGCCTGGTTCTCGAAATCGGCCACCACCTCTTCGTAGACCACGGTCGTGATGCGATCACCCAGCAACGCCTGCCAACGCTCCATCAGCCGCCGGTACCGCACGTGGTGGCGCGCCATTTCGCGCTGATCGTAGGAGTGCGGGTAAGCGTCGGCGAACAGCTGTTTGAAGCTCGCGAAACAGCTGTCGCGCGGTTCACGCACGACATGCACGATGCCCGCGCGGGGCAAGGCCGCGGCGACGAGCGGCAGATACAGATAGTTGATGGGCAATTTATCGACGAAGCGGGGCAGCACTCCGCGCAGCGGCGCAGCCGCGTGCAGGTAGGCCTGTCCCAGTTCGAGCGGTGCAATGCGCGCCGCCGCCTCCACAACCGCTGGCGACAAGCGATGGACTGACGCCACGTCGACGATGCGGCGCACCGACAACGGAAACTGCTGCAGTTCGCCCGCAGAATGCACCGCGGAGTGGCTGGTGATGATGCGTTCGATCAGTGTGGTGCCCGTGCGCGGCTGCCCCACCACGAAGATCGGCGCGGGGTCGTCACATCCCGCACCGGCGGTGGTAAACCAATTCCGCGTGAAGGTTGCCGTCAGCGCGTCGAACATCGCCGCATCTGCGGCCTCGTCGTAGTCGATGACCGCACGTCGTGCCGCGGCACCCGCCGCATACGCGTCGAAAGCCTGCGGCCACAGCTGCAGGTCTTCGTATTCCTTGCCGGCGGCGTACGACAGAAACGCGCTGGCGCGCGGCGTAGTCGCCGCAGATCGCAGCGCCGCCAGTTGCTCGAGATGAACCTGCGACGTGGCTGGACGCGAGTTCGCCAGCATCCAATGCGCCTGCGGATAGCCGGGATCAGCCGCGAGCGCCTGCATCAGCGCCTGTTGTGCTGCTTCTGTGCGGCCCAGAAAGATCAGGCTGTTGGCCAGATTCAATTGATACCCCGGCAGTTCCGGGTGCGCGCGTGCGGCACGCCCGTGCCAATGGGCAGCCGCAAGCTGATCACCCAGCAGCGAACTCACGGTGCCCAGCAGATCCTGCACGATGGCATCGTCGCTGCTGAGCGCGGTGGCACGCGCCAGCGCCGCCTCAGCACGTGAGGGTTGGCCAAGCAGTGCCAGCATCCGGGCCAGCTGCGCCCAGGCGGCGACGTGATCGCTTTGCAGTCGCGTGACAGAACCGAACGCGCTGACGGCCGTCTGGTATTGCCTCGTTTCCAGCGCAATCAGGCCGACCAGGAAGTGGCCCTGCACGCAGCGCGAATCCAGCGCCAGCGCACGCTGGCATGCCGCACCTGCGACATCGAAGCGCCCGCGAGCGAGCGCCTCGAAGCCATCGTGCACCCATCGCTGAACCCGCTCCGCCTGAGTCGGCGGCATGATCGCGGGGCTCTATTGGTACTTCTTCAGCTCGGCGCGACCCACCACGAGGTGATGCACCTCATCGGGGCCGTCAGCGATGCGCAGCGTGCGCTGCCCGGTGTACATATCCGCCAATGGTGTCCATTGGGATACACCCGTCGCGCCATGCATCTGAATCGCCTGGTCTATGATCTGACACACGCGTTCCGGCACCATTGCCTTCACCGCGTGCACCCACACGCGCGCTTCCTGGTTGCCCAGCACATCCATCGCCCGGGCGGCGCGCAGCACCATCAGCCGCATCGCTTCGATTTCGATGCGTGCACGCGACACGATCTCGAGGTTTTTGCCCAGCTGGATCAACGGCTTGCCGAACGCTTCACGCGACATGGCACGCTTGATCATCAGTTCCAGCGCGCGTTCGGCCTGGCCGATGGAACGCATGCAGTGATGAATGCGTCCGGGGCCGAGACGCACCTGAGAAATTTCGAAGCCGCGGCCCTCGCCCAGCAGCATGTTCCCTTTGGGAACGCGCACGTTGTCGAGCTTGATGTGCATATGGCCGTGCGGCGCGTCGTCGTGACCGAATACCAGCATGGGTCCCAGCACATCCACCCCGGCTGTATCCATCGGCACGAGGATCTGCGACTGCTGGCGGTGCGACGGGGCGTTCGGGCTGGTTTTGACCATGCAGATCATGATCTTGCAGCGCGGATCGCCCGCGCCGGAGATGTAGAACTTCTCGCCGTTGATCACCCATTCATCGCCAATCAGTTCGGCGCGGGTGCCGATATTCTTGGCGTCGCTGGATGCGAGATGCGGCTCGGTCATGGCGAAGCAGGACCGGATTTCGCCATTGAGCAGCGGCTTCAGCCACTGTTCTTTCTGCTGTGGCGTACCGACACGTTCCAGCACCTCCATGTTGCCCGTATCGGGCGCGCTGCAGTTGAGGCACTCAGACGCCAGCGGCTGACGACCCAGCTCCGCCGCGATGTAGGCGTAGTCGAGATTCTTAAGTCCCTCGCCGGTTTCTGCATCGGGCAAAAAGAAATTCCACAAGCCCTGTTTCTTTGCCTTCGCCTTGGCCTTGTCGAGCAGCTCGAGCTGACCCGGCGCGTGACTCCAGCGGTCCGTACGTGCTTCGCCGAGGCGGTAGTACTCGTCCGCGATGGGTGCCACTTCCTGGGCGATGAATTTTTTCACGGCGTCCAGCAGCGGCATGGCCGCTTCGGACATCGCCAGGTTGTACATATCGGCTTCTTTGCCGGAGCCGCTCAGATTCATCTCAGCCATGGTGTCCTCTCCTCAATCCAACAATCGATGGGGAGCAGCTTATGCCAGCGCAGCTGATGGTGTCCCCAACAAACGACAGGGCCGACGGCGGTGACCGGCGGCCCTGTCTTCTTCACACGCGAAAGCGCTCGATGCTCAGGCGCGGGTGCCCTCGAAGGAGGCATTGCCGAATGCGCCCAGCTTCACGCTGCCGGCAATCTTGTCGCCGTCGACCTTGCCCGTGAACTCGAGCTTGATCGGCATGGGCTGCGTCATGTTGGCCGACCAGGTCAACGTCTCGCCGTCGATCTTGCCGTCGTTCAGATCCAGCGCGCCCTGGGGGCCTTTCATCTGCCCCGTCAGTTTGCCGCCTTCGGTGGACAGTACGAGGGTCGCCTTTTGTGCGCCCATCGGGGTGTTCATCGTGACGTTCCAGCTTCCGTCTGCACTCATGTGCCTCTCCTTTCTAGGGTTTTGGTCCGGGGTTGCCGGACGCGGTTTGATGTCCGGTATTCCGGACGGTTTTGGAAAACGCTTTAGATCGGTGATCCTGCGCCTTGCCTGCACTTCATCATCAATGCGCCTGCCCGTACACTGAGGCGATTACGTAGTTCCTTTCGCCCGGGACCCGGCACGATAGGAGATTTCCGGCAGCGTTTCCAATCCCTTTGCACCATCAGTCGAGGAGTCCGCGTGAGTTACACCTGTTTTGACGTCACCATTACCGGCCAGATCGCCCACATCGTTCTGAATCGCCCTGAGAAACGCAACAGCATGATCCCGGCATTCTGGGAGGAGCTGCCGGAAATCGTTGGCGATATCGACGCCAACTCGCGGGCCCGGGTGATCGTGATTTCCTCGACCGGCCCCCATTTCTCCTCGGGGCTCGATGTCAGCGCATTCGGCGCAGGACCCATCGCCGGAGACGCCGTCGACGACGCCCGTCGAGCCCGCCAGCGGGGTGCTGCCTTCTACGACAATGTCCTGCACATGCAGGACAGCTTCACGGCGCTGGAGGCATGCCGCATTCCGGTGCTGGCCGCCGTGCAGGGCGGCGTGATCGGCGGCGGCGTGGATCTGATCACGGCGTGCGACATGCGCTACGCCACGCAGGATGCCTTCATCACCATCTTCGAAACCAATATCGGCATGACGGCCGATGTCGGCACGTTTCCCCGTCTGGTGAAGCTGATTCCCGAGGGCATCGTCCGTGAACTGGCCTACACGGGACGACGCATGCCGGCGCAGGAAGCGCAGCAGTGCGGCCTGATCAATCGCATCTATCCTGATCATGCGGCACTGGTCGACGGCGTCATGCAGACCGCGGCCGAAATCGCCAGCAAAGCACCGCTCGCCGTCTACGGCTGCAAGCGCATGATCAACTACGCCCGCGACCATGCCACCAGCGACAGCCTCGACTACATCGGCATCTGGAACGCCAGCATGCTGCAGAGTGCGGAAATCACCGAAGCCATGCGCGCCAACGCGGGGCGTCGCGCCGGCGACTTCGTCGAATTGCCGCCGCGCAAACGGCGCGGGACAGCCAGCCGATGAGCGCGCCCTATACCGTCTACGGCGGCGAGTTGAGCTACTTCACGCGTAAGCTCGAGGCCGCACTGATTTTCTACGGTGCGCCCTTCGAGATGCGTTCAAAGGACCCGGACAATGCAGCGCTGATTGAGGCGCGCTCGGGCACCCATCAGGTGCCGGTGTTGCACACGCCTGAGAACTGGATGATTGGTGACACCACACCGCTGCTGCATCTGCTGGATGCGCGCTATCCCGCGCGCGCCCTGTTTCCTGAAGGGCCACTCGGGGTGCTGTGCCAGATCGTCGAAGAGTATTTCGATGAATGGATCGCGCGCACCATGGTGCACTACCGCTGGCACTATCCCGACAGCGCGCTGTTCGCCTCCACGCGCATGGCACGCGGGCATGCGGAAGTGGCGGACCGCCTGCGCAACTGGGGTCCACGCGCGTGCCGGGCCACCGGCACCGATTCACCGCACCAGCAGCGCGCCGCCGAAGCGGAGTACGTACGCATCCTCGATGCGGCCGACGCGCAACTCGCGCGCACACCTTATCTGCTGGGCGGGCGCCCCACGGCGGTGGACTGCATTGTGCTCGGCGGACTGCGCGCGCATACGCACATGGATCCCGATCCGAAAAAGATCACGGCGCAGTATCCAAGGATCATCGCGTGGTGTGAAAGCGGCGCCGACCGCTGGGGCGGCAGCGGCGAGCTGGCGGCATTTCCCAGCTCGACACCATTCGCACAATTCGTGCTCGATGAAATGTGCCGCACCTACAAGCCCTACGTACTCGGTAACGCCGCAGCCCAGGCAGCGGGCGCCAAGGCATTTCATTTTGATACCTACGGCGAAGACGTCAGCTATCTCTCGAGGCCCTACCCGGAACGATCGCGGCAGATGATCGTTGATAGCATCGAGCACTGCCTGACGGAATCTCAAAGGCGCGTGACGCGCGACTGGCTGACGGGCACAGGGCTCGACGACTGTTTTGCCGCCGCCTGATCACAACAATCACCCTCAGTAAGGAAATGACCATGAGCGAACACCTGATTGAATCCCACGCAGACGGCGTGGCGACGCTGACCATGAACCGGCCCGAGGCACGCAATGCCATGTCGGGTGACATGATGCAGGCCATGCATGAAGCCCTGCCCCGTCTCGCCGCAGACCAGACGGTGCGCGCCGTCGTGCTCACGGGTGCGGGCGGCGCCTTCTGTGCCGGCGGCGATGTGAAGGGTTTCGCTGCCGGCGCCAGCGCCAGCAGCGGTGGCAGTGGCGGCGGCTTCAACATGGAGCAGCGGGTTCACGGCTTGCGCACGTCGATGGAACTGTCGCGCTGGCTGCACGAGATGCCGAAGCCCACCCTCGCGATCATCCCCGGCCCGGCGGCCGGCGCGGGTCTATCGCTGGCGCTCGCCTGCGATCTGCGCATCGCCGTGGACACTGCGAAGTTCACCACGGCGTTCGCCAAGATTGGCCTGTCGGGAGACTACGGCGGCTCCTATTTCCTGCCCTACCTGGTGGGCGCCGCCAAGGCGCGCGAGTTGTATTTCACGGGCGAGTTACTCTCCGCCGCGCAGGCGCTTGAGATCGGCCTGGTGAATCACGTCTTCCCGGCAGCACAATTCGAAGCAGGCGCTGCCGCGTATGCGAAACGCCTCGCCGAACTGCCCACTGTTGCGCTGGGGTATATGAAGAAGAATCTCAATGCCGCGCAGCATGGCTCGCTGAACGATGTGCTGGATCTCGAAGCGATGCATATGATCCGCACGTTCATGACCGAAGATCATAAGGGGGCAGCCCAGGCATTCGTGGCCAAGCAGCCACCCAAATTCGCGGGGCGCTGAACTCAGACGTACGTCGGATATTCCGCTTCCCAGGTATTGGCCACCACCAGCGCCGTCGCATCGGTTACCGTTGCGGCGGCGCTGCCTTCATCCACCGCCTGGTTGATCACGGCGACAGCTACGTGCCGGGCCACCTCGCGCAGACGTCGCACCGACGGCAGCAGCAGTCCCTCGGCAACTTCCTCCTCGGTCAGACAATTTGCGACCGCGCCCACAGCCGCGGTGATCATGGCATCGCTCACCTGTCTCGCCTGCGCCAGCAGCGCGCCCTGTCCCAGCCCCGGAAAGATGAACGCATTGTTGCCCTGTGCAATGCGATGCGTACGCCCGCCATACGTCACCGGCTTGAACGGGCTGCCCGCGGCCACGATGGCGCGTCCTTCGCTCCAGCGCAGCAGGTCTTCAGGGCGCGCCTCGGCATTGTCGGTCGGATTGGACAGCGGAAAAATTACTGGCCGGGCGACGCCCGCGACCATCTTCTTCACCAACGCCTCGGTGAAACTGTTGGGCTGACCAGACGCGCCGATCAACACCGTAGGCTTGAATTTGTCGATCACGTCAGCGAGCGAGCGTTGCCCGGCGTCGTGCAGGCCGACGCGTCGCGCGTGCTCCACGGGCCAGGCGAGCTCCCGTTTGTAGGCGTCGCGAATTTCATTGTCCGCCACGAGCAGCCCGCGACTGTCGAGCACACCAAGTCGCTCGGTGGCCGCCTCAGCCGAGAGCCCCTGCTGCATCAGTCCGACGCGGATCTGTCGCGCGATGCCAAGACCGCCCGCGCCGGCGCCATAGATGACTATGCGTTCATCGGTCAGCGCGCGACCGCTGATCCGTCCGGCGCCCAACAGGCTGGCCAGCGCAATGGCGCCGGTGCCCTGGATATCATCGTTGAACGAGGGCAGCACGCCACGGTACTTGTTCATGATCGTGAGCGCGTTGTCCTTGCGAAAATCCTCCCACTGCAGCAACGCGCCGGGGAATTCCGCTTTGACCGCGAGAACGAATTCCTCCACGAGTTCGCCGTAGGCTTCCCCGCGCAGGCGCGGATGACGCATGCCCAGATACAGCGGGTCATCCAGCAGCGCCTGATTGTCGGTGCCGACATCGAGACTGACGGGCAGTGTCTGCGCGGGATGGATACCGGCCGCGGCGGTGTAAAGCGACAGCTTGCCAATCGAAATGGCGATGCCGCCCGCGCCTTGATCGCCAATGCCCAGAATGGATTCGTTGTCTGTGACGACCATCAGCCGGATGCGGCGTCCCTGTGCTGCGTTGCGCAGCGCCTCCTTCATGCCCCCGCGCATGGCGGGGGTGATCCACAACCCGCGCGCACGCTGAAAGACACGGCTGTAGTCGCGTGTTGCTTCACCTACCGTCGGTGTGTAGATGATCGGCATGAACTCTTCGAGGTGATCGCGCAACAAGCGGTAGAACAAGTGCTCGTTGCGATCCTGCAACGCCGCCAGCGCCACATATTTGTCGATGGGTGTGGCCTGGCGCTGGATACCCGCATACGTGCGGCGCGCCTGGGTGGCCATGTCGTGACATTGCGGCGGCACGATACCCGTCAGTCCCAGTGCGTCGCGTTCAGCCACTGTGAATGCCGAGCCTTTGTTCAGCAGCGGGTCGCGCACGATGTCGTAGCCGCGCCGGTTACCCAGCAGATCGCGAATTGGTTCTTCCATCATCTCCCCTTCGACAGTGGTGCTGAGCGCATCACCGTGCATCGATCAGACAGCAGCGTAGCATTTCATCCAGCGACGTGAGTTCTATGCCCAGCGTTGCCGCAGCGCCTGATGAATCGATCTGATCATCATGGTCCAGCACCTCGAGCATGGCGCGTGTGACACCCGGCGTGCGGCCCAGACGTCCGGCCAGCCATTCAACGCACGTCGCCGCGGCCAGTGCCGGCCCGATCGGGATCGATACGAACACCGGTGTGTCGCAGCCGCAACAGCGGGCGGCGCGACGCACGAGATCGACGTGTGACAGCGACTCCGGCCCGGCGAGATCGAAAGCCCCTGCCAACGGCGTGGCGCATTCGAGCTGCGCGACGATTGCGTCCACGACATCGCCCGCGTATATCGGCTGTTCGCGGCTGGCACCGCGCAGCAGCACGGCAGCCCGCGCCCGCACTCGGCGTCGCAGCGCGCGCGCCGCATGGTCACCCTCGCCCATCACCATCGGCACGCGCAGGATGAGTGCCGGAATTGCGCTGTCGACAAGCACCTCTTCTGCGCGCCCCTTCGACGCGAGACACGCATTGGGCGATGCTGCCGTCGCCCCCAGAATGCTCACGTAAATGATCTGCTCGAGCTGCTGCTCGCGCGCCGCCGCAATCAACGCGACCGAGCTGCCTTCGTGCGCTGCAGCGTATTGGCTGTTCGCTGTTTCGCGCAGGATCCCGACGAGATGAACCGCACGATCGCAGTCGTGCGCCGCGGCTGTTACCGCTGCGTCGTCTGTGTAATCCACCACCACCACGTCGACGCGGTTACCGTCGGCCGACGCATGCAACTGCTGCGCAGCGGCCGCAGAACGCACCAGCGCGGTAATGCGATGCCGGGGTGACAGAGCGGTGATCAGGCGTCGCCCGAGGTGACCATTGGCCCCTGTAATCAGCACGCGCACGTGATTAATCCCGAGATAAGCCCTAGTGTCGTGAAAGGTAAGTTTCTAGAAACTTGCCTTTCACGACACTAACATGCGGCGCCGAACCTATCACCGATGTCCAACGAGTGCTTGCCGTGACGCGACTCACCTGGGCCAACGCCGTCAGCGCCTTGCGCCTTCTCATCATCATGCCGTGCGCCTGGGCCGTGGCCATGGGCCATTGGCGCGCTGCCGCGATCTGGTTTGTGCTAGCCGTGGCCACCGATATCAGCGACGGCATCATTGCGCGACGACGCAACGAAGTGACCGCGTTCGGCGGTCTCCTCGACCACGTCAGCGACGCTGCGTTCGTCACGGTGATGCTGAGCATGCTCATGACATGGCAGCTGGTCCCTGTGGCGCTGCCACCGCTGATCATCGCGGCATTTGCACAGTACACATGGGATTCCCGGGCGCTGTCCGGTGCGCCGCTGCGTGCCAGTTCGCTGGGTCGCTGGAATGGCATTGCCTACTACGTGCTCGTGGGCACCATCCTGATCAGCCACGCTTTGGCGTTGTCCTGGCCGTCGCACGCGCTGCTGCTGGCGGGGGGCTGGGTGCTGGTGGTGAGCACGCTGGTGTCGATGGTGGACCGTGCCTCGACGCTATGGCGGCTGTCGCGAAAGCTGTAGGAGGGGCTTCAGCCCCGATCTTTGTTTGATTCGCCTGCAACAAGGATCGGGGCTGAAGCC
>JAQBCT010000331.1:0-14625 GCA_032124855.1 Gammaproteobacteria bacterium | reverse complement strand
CGATAAATGCCGTGTGGACATGCGAAGCGCGACACCTGGCCCGCCGCGCGGGCCACGGCGCCATTGACGGTATGGTCCAGCACCAGGGGCCCCTGAAACTGAATGCCTGCCTCGATCTGCGACAGATCGATGTATTGACCCGCCCCAGTCGTCTGACGGTGCAACAACGCCGCGGCAAGTGCTGCAACGCCGTAGCGCGGTGCAATGAAATCCGTGTATGCGCCCCACGGGCCCGTTGGTGGACGATCCGGCCAGCCAACCAGCGATATCAGACCCGCCAGCGCCGCACCCTGATTGCCAAACCCGGTGTACTGCCGCTCGGGTCCGCTCTGCCCGCGCATGCACGTGCTCAGCATTACCAGGTCGTTTCGATCTGCCGATAGCGTGGCATAGTCCAGTCCATAACGCGCCATGGTGCCGGGTGAAAAGCTCTCCACCACCACGTCGGCCCATGCGGCCAGACGTCGCGCCTCGGCGAGATCGTTGGGGTCAGTCAGTTCCAGCTTGCGCCCGACCTTGGAGGTGTTGAAGTTGGCGAAGAATTGCGACCGGTTGATGCCGGGCGTGGCATCTTTGAAAGGCGGCAAAGCGCGCAGCACATCTGTGCGCACTGCAGACTCGATGTGGATGACGGTCGCGCCATGGTCGGCCAGCGCCTTGCTGATGATCGGACCAACGCCCACCCAGGCGAAGTCGGCGACCTTCAGACCCGCGAATGCCTGCGCGGTGGAATCGTTCGCCGCACCGCGGGGGATCTTTTTGTCGCGTGCGTTAACCAGCGTCTGATCCGCACCCAGCCGCGGCGCCGGGCGATCCGGGCGTATGGGTGTTGCCGAGAGTTGCGCAAACGCGCCCGGCTGGATGTCTTCGCCCACACGTTGCCAGAAGCCGCGGGCCGTGAGGTGCGGGTCGACTCTGAGATCGCTGATGTCGTAGATGGGTGCAATCAGCAGCTTGCGCGCCAGCGCACCATCCAGCAGCGCGCGTTTGGTCTTGGTCGATACCCATGCGCCCAGCGCATCGTAGGCTGCGTTGAATGATTCCACCGGCATGGCACCGGTGCTGAGTTCACTGAGATAGCCCAGCCAACTGCGTCCGATGAGGTGGGCCGGCGCGCATTGTTCTTCTTCGAGCCAGCGCATGCAGCCGTCGAGTGTGCGTTCGCCGACACCGGGAAGATGCGTGCCGATGACGGCGAAGCCATCGCGACATGCCATCGTGCGCTGCGCGCGCATACCGGCCACAAGAGTCGGGCGGGGTTGGCCGCGAAACTCACTGGTACCCGGTGGATTGGTGCCAGTATTCGTGGGATATCCCGTGGCATTCATCAGCGTCCACACCACAGCGGCCTGCATCGACACATCGAGGTGCTGACCGGCTCCGCTGCGATTGCGTTCGAACAGCGCAATCTGAATATCAGCGGCAGCTTGAACGCCGGCGTGGAACGAGGCCTGCGGCATGGCCATGGCCAGAGGCGGACGATCACCGTCGCCCTGCAAGCCAACGAGCCCGCCGGCCGCCTCCAGCGTGAGGTCCGTCGCGGGCGTGTGTGCCTTCGGACCGGTCTGTCCGAAGGGCGTCACCGATGCATACACAAGCCCCGGGTTGCGCAACCGCAGGGTGGCGTAGTCGAGGCCCATCGCGGCCATCACGCCGGGATCGAATGATTCAATCAATACATCGGCGTCATCAATCACGCCGAGCAGCGCGTCGCGGTCGGCCGGCTGATCGAGATCGAGAACTACGCTGCGCTTGCCCAGTCCGGCATAGGCCCAGTACAGCGACCCCTCAGCGGAACTGTTGGACCCGTCTCGAAACGGCGGCAGTGCGCGCGCTTCGCAGCCGCCGGGCGGTTCCACCTTGATGACCAATGCCCCTAGATCCGCCAGAACCCGGCCGGCCAGTTCCGCACGGCTGGTGGTCAGATCGACGACTGTGTAGTGCGTCAGTGCGCCGCTGCGCTCGCCCATCGTGCTACGCAGTCAGGCTCGCGAAGGTCTTGCCCGCCTTCGCCAGTCGTTCCAGCAACGGTGCCGGTTTCCAGGCCGCGCCATACTCTGCCTGGAAGGCGAGGATATCCTCGTACACTTTCGCCAGTCCGATCTGATCAGCGTAGTACATCGGCCCGCCACGATGCTTCGGGAAACCGTAGCCGTAGACGTACACGACGTCGATGTCGCTGGCGCGTTGCGCCACGCCAGACTCCAGCAGCTGCGCACCGATATTGATCAGCGGGTACAGACAGCGCTTGAGCACTTCTACGTCGCTGATGGCGCGCCGTTTGATATTCAGCTCAGCCGAGGTCTCCTCAATCAGCTTGGCTACCAGCGGCTCGGGTTTGCCCTGCCGGCTGCCTTCGGGGTACGTGTAGTAACCGGCATTGGTTTTTTGCCCATAGCGGCCGAGTTCGCACAGTTTGTTGGCAACGCGCGCGGTGGCCGGGACATCCTCGGGTTTGACGCCCGCCAGCTTGCGCGCGCGCCAGCCAAGGTCGAGGCCCACGAGATCGTTCATTGCGAACGGCCCCATATTGAAGCCGAAATCGTAGATCACCTTATCCACCTGCTCGGGCAGCGCGCCCTGCAGAACGATTTCGCCGGCCTGCTGTGTGTAGCCGCCGAGCATCCGATTGCCGATGAAGCCCGGCGCGTTACCTGCGAGTACGGGAATCTTCGCAATGGCCTTGCCCACGGCCATCGCGGTGGCGAGCGTCTCTTTATCGGTGGTCTTGGTCCGCACCACCTCGAGCAATTCCATGATATTGGCCGGGCTGAAGAAGTGCATGCCAACGACGTTCTCGGGGCGCTTCGTCATGGCCGCCATCTGTTCGATATCCAGCGCCGATGTATTACTGGCGAGAACGGCGCCTGGCTTCATGGTGGCGTCGAGCGTGGCGAAGATCTTCTTCTTCAAATCGAGGTTTTCGTATACCGCCTCAATCACCAGGTCTGCATCTTTGATCTGCGCGTAGTCGACCACACCGTGAATCAATGCCACGCGCTCATCCATCTGTGCCTGGCTGATCCTGCCGCCCGTGACCATGCGGCCGTAGTTCTTCCTGATGACGTCCAGCCCCTTGGTCACGGCCTCTTCGCTCACGTCGAGCACCTTCACAGGGATGCCCGCGTTGGCGAAGTTCATGGCAATACCGCCGCCCATCAACCCGGCGCCCACCGTTGCCGCAGAACCGATGGTGCGCTTGGCTGTTTCGGCCGGCACATCGGCAATTCGCGCGGCCTGCCGCTCGGCGAAGAACACGTGAATCATCGCGGCGCGCTGGGGATGCGCCAGACACTTCTGGAAATTTTCCCGTTCTACTTTGAGCCCCGCATCGAAGTCGTCCGTGGCGATGGCCGCCAGTACGGATTCGAATGCCATGCGGCCGTTGAATTGACCCCGCAGGCGTCGTGCCAGATAGGTTTCGCCGTCCTTGGCGATGGCGGGATTGGCGCGATCCTTGATGATCAAGTCGGTCTTGTTGCGCACCAGCGGGTGCACGCCGCCTTGTGCCGCCTTGCGCTTGGCGAACGCGATGGCGCCGGCCACCAGATCGCCGTCGATGATTTCATCGATGATGCCGAGTTCTCTTGCTTCTTCGGTTTCGAACGGGTCGCCGCTCAGGATTGCCGTCAGGGCCCGTGCAGCGCCAATCAGCCGTGGCAAACGCTGGGTGCCGCCGCCACCCGGCAGCAGTCCGATCTTGATTTCGGGCAAACCCACGGGTGCACCTGGGGATGCAACGCGGTAGTGACAGGTCAACGCAAATTCGAGCCCGCCGCCGAATGCCGTGCCGTTGATTGCGGCCACCACCGGCTTGGTGCTCTCTTCGATGTAGGCGCCGGCGGGTCGTTTGGGTTGTTCATCCGGATTGGGGGTGCCGCCGAAATCGCGAATATCGGCGCCCGCGATGAAGGCGCGACCGCGACCCGTTACGACGATTGCCTTGACTTGAGGATCAGCTGACGCGGTCTCGAGATGCTTGGACAAGTAAAATCTGACGCCGGAACTGAGGGGATTGACGGGCGGATTGTCAATTGTCAACAGCGCAACGCCGTCGCGGACTTCATAGTGAACGGTGCCGATGAGTGCCATGCTGATTCCTCGTCTGATTCGCCGCAATGATACCGCGCCGTTGACGTGACGACGATGTTCGGCATGATGTCGCAACCGAAATGAGAGGCATCTGTTATGTCACGCGTGCAAGGCAAGGTTGTGATCGTTACCGGCGCGGCCAGCGGACTTGGCGCCGCGGATGCGCGTCTGCTGGCGGCGCAAGGCGCCACAGTAGTGATGACCGATATCAACGAAAAGGCTGGCGCCGCCATCGCTAAAGACATCGGTGCACAGTTCGTGCGACAGGATGTGGCGGACGAGGCGGGCTGGCGCGATCTGGTGGCCAGCGTCGTGAAGAAGCACGGCCGCCTGGATGGTTTGGTGAATAACGCCGGGATTGCGCCGGCGGCGAATATCGAAACCACCACCACCGAGATCTGGCGCAAAACCCTGGCGATTCATCTCGATGCCACGTTTTTCGGTTGCAAGTACGCGATCGAAGCCATGAAGAGCAGCGGCGGGGGTTCGATCGTGAATATGTCATCCATCGCTGCGCTGGTGGCCATCCCCGACTTTCTGGCGTATTCCGCGGCCAAGGGCGGCATCCGCTCCATGACCAAAGCCATTGCGATTCATTGTCGGACGCAGAAATACGGTATTCGCTGCAACTCGGTTCATCCCGGCAGCATCAGCACCCCCATGGTGCATGCAGCGCTGGAAACCTTATCGGGATTGAAACTGATGGAGCAGCCGGATCCGGAGGCGACGCGGCTCAGCATGGGCATTGGCGAGCCCAACGATATCGCCTACATGGTGCTGTATCTGATCTCGGATGAGTCCAAGCACGTCACCGGCGCGGAGATGGTGGTCGATAACGGCGATACGGTGGTTTGAACGACGTCGACCCGGCGTGAGTTTTCCTCGGCACAAATGAAAAGGGCCGGTCAGATGACCGGCCCCGGTACTACAGATGTCAAGATCACCTCCTTGTCTATCCGCCCTAGTGCAGCCGAATATACCTGCCCCAATTGAGAAAGCAATCGTCCCGCACTGCGGTTCGATTCAGCGCAGCGCCTGGTAGGTGACGCGCTCGAAGTCGCGCAGCAGGGCGACGGCATCGGGATCGAAGAAGGGCAGCACCTGGGTTGCCAGCACCGCGGCGACGCGACGTGTCGGATCGATCCAGAAGTAGCTGTTGGCCAGGCCCGCCCAGCACAGGCTGCCTGCGGCGCGCCCTTCGGCCGTCGGGAGGGTGTTGATCAGAAAACTCAATCCCCATTTCTGCGTCATGCCGGGGAAAAAATCGCAGTCGTTCGACAGCGGGGCGTTAGCCGTGTGCAACGGTGCAACATCGAGCGTGCCGATCTGGTTCTCGCTCATCATCGCGACTGTGGTGGACGCGAGGATCCGCGCACCGTTGAACGTGCCGCCGTGCAGCAGCATCTGCACGAACTGCAGATAGTCGGGCACGGTGGAGTACAGACCTGCGCCACCGCCGTCGAACGGCGCATCCGCCGGCACCACACCGGGGATCGGCAGCAGCCCATCCGGCGTACGCGCGTGCAGGGATGCTTGCCGCTCGCCCAGCCCTGGCGTTGGACCGAAACGTGTCGATGTCATGCCAAGCGGTGCGAAAACATGTTGCGCCAGGTAAGCACCGAGACGTTGTCCGCTCGCCGCCTCGATCATCCGGCCGGCCCAGTCGATGCCGATGCCGTATTCCCAGCGCGCGCCCGGATCGAACATCAGCGGCATTTCAAGGGAGGTATCGCGATCGGGCGCGGGTACTGGCGCCGGGACGATGGCCTGGTAGCGCACCAGATCCGCATTCCAGATCGGATACACGAATCCGGCGGTGTGCGTGAGCAGGTGGCGCAACGTCATGCGCGTGCGCGGCGGTCGTAAGCGCGGTTGTCCGGCGGCGTCGAAGCCATCGCAGACCTGCACGCGGCCGAGATAGGTCAGCATTTCGCTGGCCGGCGCATCGAGATCGAGCACACCACGCTCAACCAGTTGCATCGCGCCCACTGCCGTCACCGCCTTGGTCATGGACGCAATCCACAGCACCGAGTCGGTTGCCATCGGAGTGGAGCTGCCGTGTTCGCGCACGCCGTGCGCCGAGAGGTGCACGACGCCGGCGTCGGTGGCCACGCCCGCCACCACGCCTGGCAACACACCGCGGGCGGTGACCCCCTCAATCAGCGCATTGATGGAATCGATCACACGAAGTTGACGGCGACGGAGCCGAACTCGCTGAAGTCTGCCTGCCAGTGTCCGGGCGTGGCGATGGTATTGCCTGTCAACGAGCCGGTGATGATGCGTTGTCCGTTGCGCAGGCCGATCCCGAATTTGAACAGTTCGCGTACCAGCGCTGCGATGGATTCGAAATGGTCATCGATCTGACCGCGGGCGATCGCGCGCTGCACCACTTCGCCATCGTGTCTGAGCACCACTTCGAGCGCTTCGTAGTCGTAGTCCATCGGCACGGGGGAGATCTGCTTGCCCATCGCGATACCCCATTGGGAGAGATTGTCCGCGATGCGGATGCCGGGATCGGCGGGTCCGATGATGCGCGCCTCAGTGATCTCGAAGGCCGGCGCAATGGAGTAGACCGCCTTCTTAACCATCGCCGCGTTGACCAGATCGCCGGCGAGGTGTTCACCGATCACGAAGCTCAGCTCGCACTCAAGCCCGCAGCGCTTGATGTAGTCGAGGTGCAGCGTTTCCTGGGATTTGAGAATGCGGTTGGCGAGGATGAAGCCGAATGGCCGGAAGCCATTGCCGAAAGCGTCACGCGAGTTGCCGGATGTCAGGCCCACTTTCCAGCCGCCCAGCGCTTCGCCGCGTTCACCGTAGCGTTGCAGCATGTCGAGCTGCAGGATCTGGCCGTCACGCACGTGGGTCATTCCCGCCATGGGTGCCGCATCGAGCGTGCTTGTGATGGCCGCGTCCCAGATATGTTCGATGAGCACGTCGTGATTGATGCCGCGGGTATCCCACAGCGTTTCTCTACGCCATTCCACGCACTGATCCTGCACGGCTCGGTGATTGTGCGAGCATACACTGGCAATTTGCGCCCCGTCTGGTGTGGTGCCGCTAACGAGGCCGACTCCGTTGACACCCACCGCGCTATGCGCCACCGTCTGCGGCCTCCTCGACCACCCTGCCTGCGCCGTCCACGTCATGCCGCCTGTCGTCTGGTTTGCCATCGTGATTTCGAGCATCGCGGCCGTCCCCGGCAACGTGCTGCCGGTGCTCGTAGGATTGTTGTCAGATCACTATGCAATCGACGAAGCGCAGCTCGGCTATCTCATTGCCGTCAACACGCTGACGGGCCTTGCGGTGTCGCTCACCGCGCCCGTGTGGATCGGTCGCGTGAATCTGCGTCGGGCTGCGGGCGCAGCGCTGGCCGCGAGTGCGGCTGCGCTGTTGGCGCTCGGCAACGCTGGCAGTGTGGCATGGTTGTTTCTCATCGAAGCAGTGCTGGGTGGTTCCGGCATTGTGATCGCCAGCATTGCGCTCATGGTGATTGCGCGCGCACACAATCCCACGCGCGCGTGGGGCATCAAAATCACTGCAGACGTGATATTCGCGGGTGCCTTCCTGCTGATGGTGCCCACAGGTGCGCTGGGGCTGGGTGGATTCGTTGCATTGCTGGCTGTCGGCTTCGTCGTCGCCGCCCCGCTGCTGCTGCGCTTGCCGCAGCGTGCGGAAATCACGCGCGATGTGCATGGCCGCCAGGCGCCGCTGCGCACCGCGCCTGCCGCCGCCTGGATCGGCATGGTGTCGATGGTCGTGTTTTACACAGCTGGCATCGGCATCTGGGCCTTTCTCGAGCGACTGGCGATTTTCCAGGGATTGGATCAGACCGAGGCAGGCAATTTGATCGCACTGGGTCTGTTCGTCGGCATCCCGGGATCGCTGGGGGCTGCGTATTTCGCCGGACGCACCGCGCGCATCTGGCCACAGGCGCTCAGTGGTGCCGCGTTTGTCGCATCCATCGGGTGGCTGGTGCTCGCCGGCGGTTCCCTGCAATTCTCGGGCGCGGTCTTTCTGTTCAATTGCACCTGGAATTTTTTCATGCCGTTCGTGGTGGGGCTGGTGGCACAACGCGATACCACCGGGCGACTGGCGTCTCTCGTGCCCGGCACTGTGATGGTGGGCGGCGTCATGGGACCCCCGTTGGCGGGTCTGCTGATCCGCGGCGCGGGGTATCCGACGATGATGGGCGTGATGGTGGGAATTGCCGCTGCGGCAGTGATGGCGTATGTCGCGGCCGCGCGCCGCCCGACGGCTGTGCTCAGCCTCGCGGTGTCGCGCGGCCGTGATGCATGAAGGCATCGATTGCGTCGGCAACGCCGTCGGGTTCGTGCAACGCCACGTCGTGGCCGGCCCGTGAAAACACCTGCAGCGCGGCATTGGGCAGCCGCTGAAAATCCGCGATATTCGCGCTCAGCAGGCTGTCTGCCGACCCGGCGATCATCAGCGTGGGCATCGTCAGATCGGCAAGCCGGCTGCCCACGTTCAGATTCGCCATCGCCGCCGCACCGTCGTCGAAGTGGCCGTCGGATACGCCGAAGATGTGATCGATTCTCGAGTTGAACCACGCCTCGTCTTCGACATCGGGGCGCACGCAGCCGGCGCGGTATTGCGCCAGCAGCACGTCACGGTTGCGCGCGTGGCGCACGGCACGGCGCTGTTCATGCAGCTGCGGATCGCTGTTGGGAAAGCCATCAGCCGGAACCGGGGCCATCAGAATCAGTCGCTCGAGCCGCGCCGGATACGTCAATGCCAGCACGTAGCCCACGCCGCCGCCCATGCTGTGCCCGGCGAAACTGAAGCGGTTCAGGTCCAGGGCGTCGGCCAGCCCGATGACGTCGCGTGCGTACTGCTCGAGGTTGTAGCCATCCGCGGTGTGCTCGCTGTCGCCGGTGCCGCGACATTCCATCAGTATCACCTGATACCGCGTAGCCAGTTTTGCAACCACCGGCATCCAGTTGACCCGCGATGCGGTATAGCCGTGATGCAATACGATGGGCTCGCCACTGCCGCGCACGTCATACCACAGGCGCGCGCCGTTGATCGTCAGATGAGCCATGCGCATGACCTTACCGGCTGCGATGGATGCGCGCCAGCCGGCACGGGCGGCAAGCGTCACGTACACTGCCGGCGCACTCAATCGTTCAATTCCGCAGAGAGTCGTTCAGCCAATGCATGAACCTTCCCGCGCGCAGGAACTGCTCACGCCACCGGTCACGGTGCGCCCGCCTGGCTGGTATCGGGCGACGTGGTTCCTGGGTCGGGCGCCCGCGCTGACGCAGCGGCAGTGGCGGATGCTCGGACTGGTTGCGGCAGTATCGTTTTTTGAAACCTACGACCTCTACCTGATTTCTTTGAATCTGAAGCAGATTCAGGCCGAGCTCGGCATCGCCGAAGCGTCACTGGGCTGGCTGGGATCCGCGGTGCGCATGGGCGCGCTGCTTGCGGTGTTCATCGTGCCCTTCGCTGACCGCTTCGGTCGGCGCCGTGTGCTGCTTGCGACTGTCGTGGGTTATACGCTGACCACCGCGCTGACGGCGCTGGCGCCCAATGTCGAAGTATTTGTGGCGCTGCAGTTTCTTGCGCGCGTCTTCGCCGTGGCAGAAGCATTGCTGGCCGTCGTGGTCATCGTCGAGGAATTTCCTGCGGAACATCGCGGCTGGGGAATCGGTGCAGCCTCGGCCATTCAGGCGTGTGGCGCGGGCTTTGCGGCGCTGATGTTCGGGTTCGTCGATATCTTGCCGTTCGGCTGGCGCGCACTGTATGCCGTGGGCATCATTCCGCTGTGCTTCATTGCGTACTGGCGACGCACGCTGCCAGAGACGGAAGAGTTCGTGCAGTTGGAGCGCCACCGCAGCACGCATGTGACGCCCCCTCTGTTCACCAATATCCTGCGCGCGGTGCGGGAACATCCCAAGAGTTTCTGGTTGCTGTGCGGCACGTTCTTTACGCTCAGTGTAGCTGGCAGTGCGGCGGGCTTCTTCGCACCGAAGTATCTGCAGGACGTGCACGGCTTCAGTCCGGCTAATGTAGCCACCATCACGTTCGTGGGCGGCGCCTTTGCGATTATCGGCAATCCGCTGTCTGGCTGGCTGAGCGACCGCTTTGGACGCCGCAGCACCGGGTCGCTGTTCATGCTGGGCTATGCGCTCGCCCTGCTGGCTTTCTACTCCGTCACCGGCTGGTTCGTGCCGCTGCTGTGGGTGGTGTACATGTTTTTCTCGATGGGCAGCGGGGTGACGCTGTCGGCCTACAGCGCCGAATTGTTTCCCACTTCGATGCGTTCATCGGCCAGCGGCGCCACCAGCCTCGCGGGTCCCCTCGGTGGAATCGTTGGCCTTGCAGCGGTGTCGGCGCTGTTCGCCTTCGCAGGCAGCACCTGGAATGCCATCCTGCTGGTTGGCGCGCTTGCGCTGGTGCTGCCTGCAATCATTTATTTGTTCTTCCCGGAGACGGCGCGCCGGGCGTTGCACGAAATTGCGCCGGAACCGCGCATTGACTAGCTTTGGCACGTCGAACGAGGTGATGTCATGCAGTTCAAGGATTACTACACCATCATGGGCGTTGCGCGGGACGCGACGCAGGATGAAATCAAACGCGCCTATCGCAAGCTGGCGCGCAAATTCCATCCGGACGTCAGCAAAGAGGCGGATGCCGAGGCGCGTTTCAAGGAATTGGGCGAGGCCTATGAGGTGCTCAAGGATGCCGAGAAGCGCGCGGCCTACGATCAGTTGGGTGCGAACTGGAAGGCCGGCGAAGATTTCCGCCCGCCCCCAAATTGGGACGCCGGATTTGAATTCTCCGGTGGTGGCTTCACCGGTGGCGATTCAGCGCAGTTCAGTGATTTCTTCGAATCGTTGTTTGGTCGCGGCTTTGCGCCCGGTGGTCCGGGCGGTGGCGCCGCGTTTCACGCCCACGGGCAGGATCGTCACGCCAAGGTGCTGATCGATCTCGAGGATACCTATACGGGGGCCAAGCGCACCATCTCACTGCGAATCCCGGACGTCGATGCCCAAGGCCGCGTGCTCACCCGCGAGCACAAATTGAACGTCACCATTCCGCGCGGCATTTGCGGTGGCCAGCAGCTGCGCCTGGCGGGTCAGGGTGCGCCGGGCCACGGTGGCGGCGCGGCAGGCGATCTGTATCTGGAGGTCGAGTTTCGGCCGCACGCGATCTACCGCGTAGATGGGAGCGACATCTATCTGGATGTTCCTGTAGCGCCGTGGGAGGCGGCACTGGGCGCATCGGTAAAGGTGCCGACGCCAGCGGGCAGCGTTGAACTGAAAGTACCAGCAGACTCGCGCTCGGGCCAGAAGCTGCGCCTGAAAGGCCGTGGCGTTCCGGGGCGAAGCGCTGGCGACTTCTTCGTCGTGCTGCAGGTTGTGAGCCCGCCTGCCGCGGACGCGTCTGCCAAGGACTTCTACGCCGGCATGGCAACGCATTTCAACGGATTCAATCCACGCGCCAATCTGGGGGTGTGAAATGGCTGATGAAATTTCCGTGGCGTACCTGACCGGCATCATCGTGGACGAACTTGGTGAGCTGACCCTGGCTGAACTCAGTCGCAGTTGTGCGGTGCATGCCGAGTGCATCATCGAGCTGGTGGAGGAGGGTGTGCTCATTCCCGTGGGTCGCGACCCACGCAGCTGGCGCTTTACGGGCGTTCAGCTGCGCCGTGCCACCGTGGCGCTGAGGCTGCAACAGGATCTGGGCGTCAATATCGCAGGCGTTGCGCTGGCGCTGGAGTTGCTGGACGAACTGAATCAGCTGCGTGGGCAGCTTGGTGACGCCGCCCGGGACTGATTGTGGGAGGGGCTTCAGCCCCGGTTGTAGGAGGGGCTTTAGCCCCGATCCCTGTATGAGTAGCCTGGTTGTAGGAGGGGCTTCAGCCCCGATCATTGTTTGAGTAGCCTGCGACAAGGATCGGGGCTGAAGCCCCTCCTACATCCCCTGCGAGTAAGCCTTGATCAGGCGGTCCAGAAATTCGCGTCCCTCGTACAGCGATTGCACGCGCATGCGTTCGTTCAGGCCATGCGCGTTCGTCGTCCCCGGCTCGGAGAAAAGCCCGCTCACGCCGTAGGTCGGGATGCCGTTGGGTGTCAGGAAGCGTCCGTCGGTGGCGCCGGCAGCCATCACCGGCACGACGGGAACGCCGGGCCACATCGCTTGCGTGATCGTCTCGATGGGTTCGAGCAAGGCGGCTGTGAGAGGTGGGGGTGGCGAGACTTTTTCCGGGGCATCGACGAAGGTGACCGCGATGCCCGGGTCGGCCACCACGGTTTCCAGAACGGCCCGGATCTCTTCCTGCGTGTGCCCGGGAAAGATTCTGCAGTTGACGTTCGCACCAGCACGCTGCGGCAGACCATTGGGCGCATGGCCGCCGTCGAGCATGGTCGCCACGCACGTCGTGCGCAGAATCGAGTTGTGGCTGGGGTTGGCGATGATTCGCGCCAGTGCGTCGGCGTTGGGGGGCTTGCTGACGATTGCGTGCATATCGGCCGCGGTCTGGCCGGTTTCGATCGTCGCCATGCGATCGAAGTACTGCCAGGTCGCGTCGTTGAACTCCACTGGAAATTCGTATGCGGAGATGCGCGTCAGCGCCGCCGCGAGACGATAGATCGCGTTGTCCTTCACCGGTCGCGAGGAATGGCCACCCGGATTGGTGATTTCCAGCCGATAGTCCTGATAGATTTTTTCGCCGGCCTGCACGCCGTTGAAGACGCGCGCACCGGTGTCGGTGAGTCGGCCGCCGGCGCCTTCGTTCAGCGCGAATGCGGCATCGATCAGGTCGCGATGATTCTCAACGAGATACCTCGCGCCATCGAAATCGTTTGGCGTTTCCTCACCGCAGGTCAGCACGAGTTTAAGGGCACGCAGCGGTCGGTAGCCGTCGCGTTGATAGCGCATCATGGCGTCGGTGAAGATCGCGGCCATGGCCTTGTCATCGGCGGTGCCGCGACCGTAGAAGTAGCCATCCTCCTCGATCAGCGTGAACGGATCGCGCTGCCAGTCCTCACGTTTCGCCTCGACCACGTCGATGTGCGCCAGCAGCAGCAACGCCTTCGCGCTGCTGTCCGAGCCGTGTAGTACGGCTACAAGATTGCCCTTGCTCGGGCGGTCGGGTGGCGCGATCAGGTGCAGATCCGCGTCGGCAAAGCCGGCGGATTTCAGGCGTGTGGCCATCGCCTGAACCGCCACAGTGCATTGGTCGGCGGACAGGGTGGAGTTGATCTCGACGAGCTGGCGATACAGATCGCGAAAGGCCAGCTGAGCAGCGTCGGGCGGCTCGGCCGCGGCGTTCAGCGGCAGGGTCAATCCGACCAGCAGCCAGCCCATTGCCTTCGATGTGCGCATTGTTTTCCCCGAATGGTGATGCAGCGGCGAGCTTACGCATTTGTCGTGCAGCGGTGTAGTCTCTGACCCGGTCTTCATCAGTACACACCATGAATCGACCGACTCGAACGGTGATGGTCATTGCATTCGTCGTCACGCTCTCCGCATGCGATCCGGACGAGCGGCGTGCCGGGTTGTGGCTGTCCGGGACCCTGGCCGCGACGCCGGTCAACGACTGGGCGTTCACCGATGCGTATCCGCTGATCTATGTGGAGACGCGCACGCCGTATTTCGTGCCGCATTCGGTGACCACCACGATCGTGTCAGCCAACGGTACGCTGTACGCCCCGTCGCTGTACTACGAGGGCGGCGAATTTCCGACTGAGCGGTTGTGGAATCGGAACATCGCCAGGGATCCGGACGTGCGACTGAAGATCGGCGACACGCTCTACGAGCGTCGCGCCACACTGGTGGTGGACGAGACCGAGCGTGCCACTGTACTGACGGCGTTTGCGGCCAAGTACGATCGTTGGCGGGAGATGCTGCAGAATGGAGAGCCCGAACTTCCCCGTATGATATTGTTGCGCGTGGATCCCCGACCACCCGCGTAATGTTTGATAGGAGGACTTCATGATGAAGCTGTTGGCCGTTGCCTTGATTTGTGTGGCTGCCCCTTGCGCATTTGCTGCGGCCACCCAATGCACACTGGGGTCACTCACCCGATCCGTGGAAGTCGTCTATGCGAATCCGCCGGATCTCGTGCCGTGCGAAGTGTTGTACGCGAAACCCGACGAGGGTGTTTCACGCGCCAGTTTGTGGAATGCACAAGGGGAGCCCAACTATTGCGAAGTGCGTGCATCGCAGTTCGTCGAGAAGCTGCGTGGCATGGGTTGGGATTGCACCGAAGGCTCGCAGAACGCGGACGGCACGGCCCAGTAGGGAAATCTGTCAGCGCACCCGATCCGCGCGCAGCGCCTTGCGGCGCACCTTGCCGGCATCGTCGCGCAGCGGCTCCGTCACGAATTCGATGCTGCGCGGCACTTTGTAGCGAACCAGTCGTTCTGCGAGGTGGCTGAGCAGCGCCGCGGTGGTGACGCTGCCATCCGGTACATCGACGATGGCATGGATGGCATTGCCGAGGTCTTCGTGCGGCAGGCCGATGACGGCTGAGGAGCGCACGCCCGGATAGGCGTCGATGGC
>JAQBCT010000330.1:0-19188 GCA_032124855.1 Gammaproteobacteria bacterium | reverse complement strand
GGAGAGCGCTGCGCAAATTTCAATCGGGATTGACTGGCTTTCCAGCGTGGCGTTTGGTCACACCACATCGATCAAGGGCAAGGTCATCGTCCTGGGTGGCGGCAATACGGCGATGGACTGTTGTCGCACCGCACGCCGCCTGGGCGCCGAACAGGTGACCGTGGTTGTGCGTTCCGGTTTTGACGTGATGAAGGCGTCGGAGTGGGAAAAAGAGGATGCGATGTCAGAAGGCATTCCCATCGTCAACAACCGCCCGCCGGTGGAATTCGTCCACGAGGACGGGCGTCTCAAGGGTGTGCGCTTTCAGTGCGTCACCCAGGCCGCCGATGCGAATGGCCGGATGCAGACCGTGCCCACCGGAGCCCCCGATGTATTCATGGAAGCCGATCATGTGTTGATGGCGATCGGCCAGGAGAATCATTGCCCCTGGATCGAACGCGACATCGGCATCGAATTCGACCGCTGGGAATGCCCGGTGCTCAACCGCGACACGCTGCAATCGTCACTGGCGCACGTATTCTTCGGCGGCGACTCGGCCTTCGGCCCCGAGAACATCATCTGGGCGTCGGCTCACGCCCATAAGGCGGCCATTTCCATTCATCTGCTGTGCCAGGGAAAGGACTTGGTCGCTGACCGGCCACCAGAGGGCGTCAACCTGATCAGCCAGAAGATGGGCATGCACGAGTGGAGCTACGACAGCACCCACGACGCATCCAAGCGCCACCTCGTGCCCCACGCCGATAAGCGCAAGTCGCTGAAAAATATCAAGATGGAGGTCGAACTCGGCTTCGATCGCGAACTGGGGCTTCGGGAAGCCCAGCGGTGCCTGAATTGTGATGTTCAGACGGTGTTCACCGACAACCTGTGCATCGAGTGCGATGCTTGCGTCGACATCTGCCCGCTGGATTGCATCACGTTCACAGCCAACGACGACGAAGCGGCGCTTCGGCAGCATCTGAGCGCCCCGGCCAGCAACGCGACGCAGGATCTGTACATATCCGGTGAACTGAAGACAGGTCGCGTGATGGTGAAGGACGAGGATGTCTGTCTGCACTGCGGGTTGTGCGCCGAACGCTGTCCCACGAATGCCTGGGATATGCAGAAGTCGGTGCTGCACCTGCCACAACTGGGGTCGTATGCCGCATGACGCGCTATAACGATTTCGTCATCAAGTTCGCCAACGTCAACGGTTCCGGTTCGGCGAGTGCCAATGGCATGTTCGCCAAAGCCGTGTTCCGGATGGGGATTCCGGTCGGGACGCGCAATATCTTTCCGTCCAACATCCAGGGCCTGCCCACCTGGTTCGAGGTGCGCGTCAGTGAACGCGGTTACCTGGGGCGGCGTGATGGCGTCGATCTCCTGGTCGCGATGAACGCGGAAACGTACGCCGAAGACGTCGCGAGCATCGTGCCAGGCGGTTACGTGGTCTACGACAGCTCCAAGCCGTTGCCCAAGGCATTGCGACGCGCCGATGTGGTGGATGTGGGCATACCCATCGCCACGCTGCTGTTGTCGGAATTTTCCGATCTCAAGCAACGCCAGCTGTTCAAAAATATCGTCTACGTCGGCGCGCTGGCTGAACTGATCAATATCGACTTCGACGTGCTCACGGGCATGGTATCGGCGCAATACAAAGGCAAAGATGCGCTGATCAAGCCGAATATTCACGCCTTGGAGATCGGTCGCAATTACGCACGCGACTATCTCGAGACACCGCTGCCCATTCAGCTGCGCCGCAGCGATGCCATCGGCGATGCCATCATGATTGAAGGCAATACGGCCACCGGGCTCGGTGCCATCTATGGGGGTGCCACGGTGTGTGCGTGGTACCCGATCACGCCATCGACGTCGGTCGCCGAATCCTTCGAGCGCTATGCCAATCGGCTGCGGGTGGATAAGGCCACGGGCAAGAAGCGTTTTGCGATCATGCAGGCCGAAGACGAACTGTCGGCCATCGGCATGGTGATTGGGGCGGGCTGGAATGGCGCTCGGTCCTTTACCGCGACGAGTGGCCCCGGTGTGTCGCTGATGAGCGAATTTCTGGGCCTGGCGTATTTTGCCGAGATCCCCGCGGTACTGATCGATGTGCAACGCGCCGGCCCGTCCACGGGCATGCCCACTCGCACGCAGCAGGCTGATCTGATATCCGCCATGTATGCATCGCACGGTGACACGCGCCACGTGCTGCTGATCCCGTCTACACCGAAGGAGTGTTTCGATTTCACAGCGGATGCGCTGGATCTCGCCGATCGGCTGCAGACACCGGTGATCGTGATGTCCGACCTGGAACTGGGCATGAACGAAATGATGTCGGAACCGCTGCAGTGGGATGACGCGCGGCGTTACGACCGCGGCAAGGTCTATGACGCGCAGGCGCTGGATAAGCTGGAACGCTTCGGCCGATACGTTGATGTGGATGGCGACGGCATCGGCTATCGCACGTTGCCGGGTACCCATCCATCGAAAGGCAGTTTCTTCACCCGCGGCACGTCGCGTGATGCGTACGCCAGTTACACGGAGAGCCCGGAGGATTACACGGCCAACATGGATCGGCTGCTGCTGAAGTGGGAGACCGCGCGCGCCCTGGTGCCGCAACCGCATATTCACGAAGCCGTGCATCGACGCGCCTACGGCATCATCTACTACGGCACCAGCTACACGCCGATGCAGGAGGCGCTGGATCTGCTGGCCGCCGAGGGTATCCAACTCGACACGCTGCGCATTCGCGCGGTGCCGTTTGCGGAATCGATATTCGATTTCATCAACAACCATGAGATTACGTTCATCGTGGAACAGAATCGTGATGCACAGATGCGCATGATCCTGGTCAACGAGGGCGACGTCGCACCGGCGAAACTGGTACCCGTGTGCTACTACGGCGGGCTGTCGATTTCAGCGCAGTTCATCAGCCACGCCATCACAGAGCATTTTGCGCAGAACAAGCTGGCGCGCATTTCGGAGGTCAGCCGATGACATTCGTGACAAAACCTGGCGTCCACCACCCCCAGCTGAAGCTCAACGATCTCGGTTTGACGCGACGCGATTACGAAGGCTCGGTGTCGACTCTGTGCGCCGGCTGTGGTCACGACTCGGTCAGCGCTGCAATCGTGCAGGCGTGCGCCGATCTATCGATTGCGCCGCACCGCTTCGCGAAACTGTCTGGCATCGGCTGTTCGTCGAAGACGCCCACGTATTTTCTGGGCAAGTCACACGGATTCAACTCGGTACACGGTCGAATGCCATCTGTTGCGACGGGCGCGAACCTGGCGAACCGGGAGCTGTATTGCATTGGTATTTCGGGTGACGGCGATACGGCCTCCATCGGCATGGGTCAGTTCGCGCATATCGTTCGGCGACGCATCAACATGTGTTACATCGTCGACAACAATGGCACCTACGGATTGACGAAGGGACAGTTCTCGGCGACCAACGATCGCGGCTCCACCAGCAAGCGCGGCGCGCCAAATCTGTACGATCCCATCGATCTGGTGAGCATCGCGCTACAGCTGGGCGCGACCTTCGTGGCGCGCAGCTTTTCCGGCGACAAAAGCCAGCTAGTGCCGTTGATTCGCGCCGCACTGCTGCACAAGGGCTTCGCCTTCATCGATGTCATCTCACCCTGCGTGGCGTTTAACAATCACCCGGGCTCCACCAAGAGCTACGACTACGTGCGCGGCCACCGCGGTGATGTGATGAGCGCCGACTTCGTGCCGCCACACGCCGAGATCACGGCGGACTATGCACCCGGCACGCGCGAAGATGTGTTGATGCCAGACGGGTCGACCCTGCGCCTGCGCAAACTCGCGCAGGACTATGACGCGCACGATCGTGTCGCGGCGCTGTCGTATGTGCAGCGCAAGCAGCAGGAAGGCGAAGTGGTCACCGGGTTGCTGTATATCGAACACGAGGCGGCGGACTGCCATTCGATTCTCGATACAGTCGAGGAACCACTGAACTCCTTGACCGAGACGGAGTTGTGCCCCGGAGATGCCGCGCTGAAGCCGATCAACGCGAGCTTTCGCTGATTCTCCTTCGCTCAGGGCCGACGTTCGCTTTACAACGCTTCACCCGCCGCGCTGCGTTTCAAGCTACCTTTGTTGCAGGGCGGCAGGCTATTTCGATAATGTGCGCCCGTTTGGCCCACCAGCGATGAGGATGGATAGTGGCATTACCGAGCCTTGACGACTATTTCCCGGACTGGAAGGAGCGAGAGGCGCTGGCGGAGGCGATGATTCCGTTGATCGGAACGTTATACCGTCGCAATGTCGTTACCTATTGCTACGGTCGCGCCCTGCACAACGAAAGCGTCACCAATATCATGAAGACGCATCGCTACGTGCGTCAGATTGCCAACAATGAGCTCTCGGAATTCGAGAGCTACCCCATCATCAAGGCCCTGTCCGAGATCGACCTCGGCCCGTCACACATCGACGTTGGCAAGCTCGCATCGCAGTACATGTTAGAGAGCGCCGGCAACGGCACGACGCCGCTGGATTTTGTCAAACAGGCCTGTGTGGAGGTGATTGGCCGGCATGTGCCACCGCTGGCGAAGCCACAGGATGTAGTGCTTTACGGCTTCGGACGCATCGGTCGACTGCTGGCGCGGTTGTTGATCGAAAAGACGGGTGGCGGGCAGCAGTTACGCCTGCGTGCCATCGTCGTACGCGGCTCGGGAAAGGATGATCTGGTCAAACGCGCCAGCCTGTTGCGGCGCGATTCGGTGCACGGCTCCTTCAAGGGCACGATTCGCATCGACGAAGAACACGACTGCATCGTCGGCAACGGCAATGTGATCCAGGTGATCTACGCGAAGTCGCCGGCGCAGGTCGACTACGAGCGCTTTGGCATATCCGACGCCATCGTGATCGACAACACGGGCGCCTGGCGTGATGAAAAGGGCCTGGCTGAACATCTGAAATCAAAGGGTGTGGCGCGCGTGTTGGTCACCGCACCCGCCAAGCGCCCGATCAAGAATATTGTTTCGGGGATCAATTCGACGGCGTTGTCTCCGGATGATCGTATCCTGGGGGCCGCGTCGTGCACCACGAACGCGATCGTGCCGATTCTCAAAGCGATGAACGACAAGTTCGCGATTGAGCATGGCCACATCGAAACCGTGCATTCTTATACGCCTGATCAGAACCTCACAGACAACTACCACAACAAAAGCCGGCGTGGCCGCAGCGCGCCCTTGAATCTCGTCATCACCGAGACAGGCGCATCGTCGGCAATTACGGATCTGCTGCCTGAACTAGACGGCAAGCTCACGGCCAACTCCATACGCGTGCCCACGCCGGATGTGTCGCTGGCGATTCTGAATCTTACGTTGTCGCGCAACACTTCAATCGAAGAGGTGAATGGCTATCTGCGCGATGCGTCACTGTACTCGCCGCTGCAGCGGCAGATCGACTACACCAACTCCCCGGAGGTTGTGTCATCCGACTTCGTGGGCAACAGGCATGCCTGTATCGTCGATGCGGGCGCCACGATCGTGATGGACAATCGCGCCGTGGTCTATGTCTGGTACGACAACGAATACGGCTACGCCTGCCAGGTGGTTCGGGTGGTGCAGAAGTGGGCAGGAATCCAATATCCGCTCATTCCCAGCAACGTCGCTGATATCGGATTCGGTTGACGTACGCATTGCATTGCGGCCTGGGGATATGCGATGCCCGCACGTAGCATAACCATCCTCGCGTCACTATAATCACCGCGGCTCGCGGCCGTGCCCGCTGCCGTATATCGCTTCGAACCGTTCCGTTTCGAGCATCCGATGATCTGGACATCGACAGCGCGACAGGGAAGCACCGCGGCAAAGTGAAGTACAACGTCAAATGCTCGCTCGACATCGCTGTGGTGACGGTCGCGCGCACGTCCAAGGATCCGCTGCCTCAATGATCAGGATAAAGAGGGGTCTCGATTTGCCGATCGGCGGCGCGCCGGTGGCGTTGATCGATGATGCGCGGGCCGTGCGTAGCGTGGCGATTCTTGGCAATGACTACATCGGCATGAAGCCGACTATGGCGGTGCGCGAGCGCGAGCAAGTCAAGCGCGGACAGGTATTGTTCACCGACAAGAAAACCCCGGGTGTGCGGTTCACATCGCCAGCGGGCGGGCGGGTTGCGACAATCAATCGCGGCGCCAAACGTGCGCTGCTGAGCGTCGTCATCGATGTCGAGGGTGACGAGTCCGAACAATTCACGGCCTACGAACCCCGCGCAATTGCCACGCTGTCGCGCGCGGACGTCGTGGCGAATCTGGTTGCCTCGGGCTTGTGGACGGCACTGCGCACGCGGCCCTTCAGCCGCATCCCAGCGCTCGATGCGAAGCCGCACGCGCTATTTGTCACCGCGATCGACACCAACCCCTTGGCCGGCGATCCGGCGGTCGTCATCTGCGACGCAGCCGATGCATTTGCGACCGGTATGGATGTGGTGGCCAAGCTGACTGAGGGGCGCGTGTATCTGTGCTGCGCGCCGGGCGCCGAACTGCCGCGCGGAAGCGATTCGAAGGTAGTTGTGGAGCAGTTCGCCGGGCCCCATCCCGCTGGCCTGGCTGGGACGCATATTCACTTTCTTGAACCGGTCGCCGCAAACCGCGTGGTATGGCAGGTGGGCTATGCAGACGTGATCGCCATCGGGCGGCTGTTTCAAACCGGGCAATTGAATTGTGAACGGGTGATCGCGTTAGGCGGCCCGGGCGTGGTCAAGCCGCGGTTGTTGCGCACGGTGCTGGGCGCGTCCACGCAGGAACTGACAGCCGGCGAACTGCATCCGGGCGCGCAACGCGTGATCTCCGGGTCGGTGCTGGCCGGCCGCGCCGCGCGCGGCGCTGAAGCATTTCTCGGCCGCTACCACCAGCAAATCTCCGTGTTGCCAGAGGATACGACGCGTCGTCTGTTGGGCTATCTCTCCCCCGGCTTGGATCGCCATTCCGTTTTCCCCATTTATCTCAGCGGGTGGCTCAGACCCAAACAGATTTCGTTCAGCACGACTACCAACGGCAGCCCGCGCGGCATGGTTCCGATCGGGACGTACGAACGCGTCATGCCGCTCGACATTTTGGCCACACAGTTATTGCGCGCGCTGCTGGTGGGTGATGTGCAGAGCGCCATCGATCTGGGCTGTCTCGAGCTGGACGAAGAAGACCTCGCGCTGTGCACGTATGCCTGTCCGTCGAAGTACGAATACGGCCCTGTGCTTCGCGACCTGCTGTCTTTGATCGAGAAGGAGGGCTGAGCCGCGATGAATCTACGCAGCTTGATGGATTCGATCGCACCGCTGTTTGACAGGGGCCGCAAGCTCGCGCCGCTGTATCCGTTCTATGAGGCGATCGATACCGCGCTGTATACGCCGGGCCATGTCACATCCGGGCCGTCCCATGTGCGCGATGGCCTGGATCTGAAGCGCATTATGATTACCGTGTGGATGTGCGCGTTCATCCCCGGTCTGGCGGGCGCGTATTTCGCAGGCCTGCAGGCTAACGAGGCGATGCAGGCGCTGGGTCAAACTGAAGTGACCAACTGGCGCGGCTGGATTCTCAACGGGCTGATCAGCTACGACCCGAACAGCATCTGGGATTGCGCCCTGCACGGACTGGCCTATTTCATTCCCCTCTATATCGTCGTTTTCGCGGCCGGGATTGTCTTTGAAGGAATATTTGCGTCCAAGCGTGGACACGAGATCAACGAAGGATTCTTCGTCACCAGCATTCTGTTCACCCTCACGCTGCCGCCGTCGATTCCGCTGTGGATGGCCGCACTCGGTGTGATCTTCGGAGTTGTCATCGGTAAGGAAGTATTCGGCGGCACCGGCAAGAATTTCTTGAACCCCGCTCTCACGGGCCGTGCCTTTCTCTACTTCGCGTATCCCGCATACATGTCTGGCGACCGCGTGTGGGTCGCGGTGGATGGCTACACGCGGGCGACGCCATTGGGCAACGCCGCCCTCGGCAATGACTATGGCGTCGACTGGATGCATTCGTTCATTGGCAACTTGCCGGGCTCCCTCGGTGAAACGTCGACGCTGGCCATCCTGATTGCAGCAGCGATTCTGCTGGCAACACGAATCGCCTCGTGGCGGATCATGGGTGGTGTCGTGGTGGGACTGGCCGCAGTGGTACTGCTGTTCAATGCCGTTGGCTCGGACAGCAATCCGATGTTTGCAATGCCACTGCAATGGCATCTGGTTCTCGGCGGATTTGCGTTCGGTACGGTGTTCATGGCCACGGATCCGGTGTCAGCGGCGATGACCAACAAGGGTCGCTGGTTCTACGGCGCCTTGATCGGCGTCATGTGCGGACTGATTCGCGTGATCAATCCTGCGTTTCCGGAAGGCATGATGCTGGCCATTCTCTTTGGCAATCTGTTTGCGCCGCTCATCGATCATATGGTGGTACAGGCAAACGTGAAGCGGAGGCTCGCCCGTGCCCAACTACAATAAGGAAGGCATCGGTAACGTACTGTTCGTCTCGATTGCTGTTTGCCTGGTGTGTTCGATCGTCGTTGCAGGTGCTGCCGTCGCGCTGAAGCCTACCCAGGCCGCCAACCGCGCGCTCGATCGGAAAGAGAATATTCTGTGGGCGGCAGGGCTGCTGCCATTCGGCGCGGCGCAGGATGCGCAAGGTCGCGGTGTCGATGAACTATTCGAGCAATTCGAAGTGCGTGCGGTGGATCTGGATACCGGTGAATTTACCGACGCCGTTGATCCCGCCACCTACCAGGTGAGCCGGGCCACGCGCGATCCTGCGATGTCACGCCACCTGACGAGCGAAGAAGATATCGCCACCATCGTAATGCGCGAACGCTATGGACTGGTGTATCTGCTACGGGACGAAAATGGCGGGCTCGAGAGAGTCGTCGTTCCGGTGCGCGGCTACGGACTGTGGGGCACGCTGTACGGATACCTTGCGCTCGAAGGCGATCTGCACACGGTTGCCGGGCTCGGGTTCTACGATCAGAAGGAGACGCCCGGCCTTGGAGGAGAGGTAGACAATCCACGCTGGAAAGCACTCTGGCCGGGCGTGCAGGCGTTTGACAAGAACGGCAATCCTGCCATCGAACTCGTCAAGACACGTTCGCCGCCCGAGTCGCCGGCCGCCGCCCACGAAGTAGATGCGCTCTCGGGTGCAACGCTGACGACGCGCGGCGTGCGCAACCTGATTCGGTTTTGGACTGGCGATCTCGGCTACGGACCGTTTTTGCATAAGCTGCAGGAGGCCGCGTAATGGCTACCCAGAGAGAAATTCTGTTGGATCCACTGTTCAACAACAATCCGATTGCATTGCAGGTGCTGGGCATCTGCTCTGCGCTTGCAGTGACGATCAATATGTCCACCACGCTGGTGATGGCGGTTGCCGTCACCGTCGTCACTGGCTGTTCCAGCGCCGCCATTTCGCTGGTGCGTAACCGCTGCCCCAGCAGCATCCGCATGATCGTGCAGATGACGATCATCGCGTCGCTCGTCATCGTCGTCGACCAGGTACTGCAGGCCTATGCATTCGACATCAGCAAGAAGCTGTCGGTATTCGTCGGGTTGATCATCACCAACTGTATTGTGATGGGGCGGGCCGAAGCATTCGCGATGCAGAATGGGCCATGGCTGTCGTTCGTTGACGGGATCGGCAACGGACTGGGCTACAGCGCCATGCTGGTGGCGGTCGCCTTGATCCGAGAACCACTGGGGTCGGGCACGTTGTTCGGATTTGAACTCATGAAGACGGTCCCGCACGGCGGCTGGTACCCCGCTAACGGCCTGATGCTGCTGGCGCCCAGCGCGTTCTTCATCATTGGCCTGTTCATCTGGGCATTGCGCGCGTGGAAACCTAAGCAGGTTGAGACCGCCGACTACAAGATTGCGCCCAACACCCAGTACCAGGAGGCGCTCTAGATGTTGGAGCATTACTTGGGGTTGTTCATTCGAGCGGTGTTCATCGAGAACATGGCGCTGACATTTTTCCTCGGGATGTGTACGTTCATCGCCATCTCGAAGAAGATTGAAACGGCGCTGGGACTGGGCATTGCCGTGACGGTGGTATTGGCCATCACGACGCCGGTCAACAATTTGATCTACAACCATCTGCTGCGCGAAGGCGCACTGTCCTGGGCCGGTCTGCCGGATGTGGATCTGAGTTTTCTTGGCTATCTGTCCTACATCGGCGTCATCGCGGCCATCGTCCAGATTCTGGAAATGATCCTCGATAAATACGTGCCCGTTCTCTACAACGCGCTCGGCATCTACCTGCCGCTAATCACGGTGAACTGCGCCATCCTCGGCGCGGTGCTGTTCATGGTGGAACGCGACTACACATTCGGTGAGAGCACTGTGTTCGGATTGGGAGCGGGCGTTGGCTGGGCATTTGCCATCACTGCGCTTGCCGGGGTGCGGGAGAAATTGAAGTACAGCGATGTCCCCGAAGGCTTGCGCGGATTGGGTATCACATTCATTTCCGTGGGTCTCATCTCGCTGTGTTTCATGTCGTTTGGCGGCATCGTTCTTTGAGGTACGCGCGTGATTGCTAGCACGATAATGATCAGTGTCGCCATGTTTACTGGAACGGTTGTGTTCCTGTCGATGGTGATTCTGTTTGCGCGATCGAGGCTCGTCAGCAGCGGCGATATCGCCATCGAGATCAACGGCGATCCCGCCCACGCAGTGACGGTACCCGCCGGCGGAAAATTGTTGGGCACACTGGCCGCGCGCGGCGTATTTCTATCGAGTGCGTGCGGCGGCGGCGGCACGTGTGGGCAATGCCGCTGTCAGGTGAATCAAGGTGGCGGCAGCATTCTCGCCACGGAAGAAGGCCACTTCACCCGCGGTGAAATTCGCGAGAACTGGCGCCTGGCGTGCCAGGTTGCCGTGAAGCAGGATCTGAAAATCCACATCCCGGAGGATGCATTCGGCGTCCAGCGCTGGGATTGCGAGGTGATTTCCAACCACAATGTCGGAACCTTCATCAAGGAACTGGTGTTGAAACTTCCGCAGGGCCGCGAGGTGGACTTCCGTGCCGGCGGATTCGTGCAACTTGAGATTCCGCCGTACGAGATGGACTACAAGACCATCGATGTGGAGCCCCAATTCCGCGGCGACTGGGATCGCTTCGATGTATGGCAGTACCACAGCAAAGTCACCGAACCGACCATTCGCGCGTACTCGATGGCGAACTACCCGGAAGAACGCGGCGTGCTCAAATTCAACATCCGAGTCGCCACTCCGCCACCGCGCACCAATTTTCAGCCGGGCAAGATGTCGTCCTATACCTTCAATCTAAAACCCGGCGACCATCTGACCGTCTTCGGTCCGTACGGCGACTTCTTCGTCAAGGCGACCCCGGCCGAGAAGATCTGGATTGGTGGCGGGGCTGGTATGGCGCCGCTGCGTTCGCATATTTTTGATGAGCTCAAGCGTAACGGATGCGACTATCCCATGAGCTTCTGGTACGGCGCGCGCAGCCTGCGGGAAATGTTCTATGTCGAAGATTTCGACGACCTTGCGCGCGACCACGCGAACTTCGAGTGGCATATCGCGTTGTCAGAGCCGCTGCCCGAGGACAACTGGTCCGGCCACGTAGGCTTCATCCACCAGGTGGTCCTCGAGCAGTATCTGAAGGACCATCCGAACCCCGAGGACTGTGAATACTATCTATGCGGGCCCCCGCCGATGATCGCAGCCGTGCTGAAGATGCTCGAAGACCTGGGTGTTGAACCCGAGAACATCCTCCTCGACGATTTCGGGGGGTAGTCGGCCAAAGGCCGACTACGCGGGGGCAGGCGCGGGGACACCGCCCGCCAAAGCGCCGAACACCCTCCACATCAACTGATTCCCCCGCATAATCGGCGCTTCATCCGATAGCACCGTGCAATGAGCGGCATCCAGTCCGGCCTCCTGCTGTTGCGTGAGCGCGACTTTCCGAAGTTGTTTTGCGCACATCTCGTGGCCTGGTTCGGAACCTCCATGGCACCGATCGCAATGGCGTTTGGCGTGCTCGAGTTGACGGGTTCGGCCCGCGCGACTGGATGGGTCATTGCGAGCCAGACGGGCGCGCAGGTGCTGGCTCTGATGTTCGGCGGTGTGGTGGCCGATCGTCTGCCGCGTCGCGCGGTGATGATCGGTGCCGATGCGCTTGCGGCGGTTTCCCAGGGGGCGATGGCGGTTGCGCTCCTGTCGGGTTGGGCGACGGTGCCGTTGCTCATGATGCTGATGGCCGTCAACGGCGTGGCGCTCGCGTTCCACTCACCTGCGTTGATGGGATTCATTCCAGAGGTTGTTCCGCGCGATCGATTGCAGTCGGCTAACGCGTTGCTTGGCACCGCACGCAGCGGTGCGACCTCCCTGGGTGCTGCGTGCGCCGGAATCCTGGTTGCTGCATTCGGTGCGGGCGCGGCCGTGGCTGTCAACGCGGCTACGTTCGTCGCGCGGATCACTGTGCCGCTTCAGCCGCGACGTGCCAGAGCCGCTCTGGTGCACGACCTGCGCGAGGGGTTCGTCGAGTTCACCTCGCATCGCTGGCTGTGGATCATCGTGCTGCAGTTCTCGCTGGTGGTGGCGGGTGTGCAGAGCGTGTATGGACTGATCGGCCCGGCGGTTCCCGTGAATGGGGATTCATCGCCGCAGCGATGGGTATAGGCACGCTGCTGGGCGGCTTCATCGCGCTGCGCATCCACGTCGCGCGGGTGATGCTCGTCGCAACGAACTGCGTATTTTTGTTCGCGTTGCCAGCGCTGATGCTGGCAACCACGCAGCGCGTGTGGCTGATCGCCGCCGGTGCTCTCGCGCGTAAGTGCTTACGACAATCTGGGTTCGATCGCGCTGGCACCTCTGGGTCTCGTGGCGGCCGGGGTGCTGCTGGAAGACCTGGGTGCCAGCACGACCCTGTGGATTGCGGCAGCTTTCGTGATCGTGCCTACCGCGTTGGCGCTGCTCGACCGCGACGTGCGCACGATGCGTCTGGATTGATGGGGATCAGCGAATGGGGTCGGAGTAAGGGACCGGAGTGCTTTTCGCAACGAAGTGGGTAGCCATCGGGCGAATCTTGCGTGCGAAAAGCACTCCGGTCCCTTACTCCTACCCCTGCCTACCCCTGCCTGCACTATTTTCCGATGAAGTTGGCCGGCCGCTTTTCCAGGAACGAGGCCATGCCTTCCTTGAAATCGGCCGAGCGAAACAGCGGCAACAGCTGCAAGAAGACATGGTGCACGTGATCGTTGAAGTTCTCGTTCATCCCCATGCGCATCATGCGTTTCGCCGCCTGCACGGCGAGCGGTGCGTTGCGTGCGATCTCGGCCGCCAGCTGCGCCGCACTCGCGGCGACTTCCGCTGCTGGAACGACACTCGATACCAGACCCATCTCGAGACTTTCGGCGGCACTCAGTGTGCGTCCGGTGAAAATCAATTCGGCCGCTTTGGACCAGCCGAGCAGGCGGGGCAGGATCCACGTACCGCCCGATTCGGGGAGCACGCCGCGCGCAGTGAACGCGGCCGCCATTTTCGCGTTGTCGGCCATGATCCGGATATCGCAGCCCAGCGCCAGATCCATCCCGTAGCCCGCGGCGGATCCGTTCAGCGCGCAGATGGTGGGTTTGTCGATGCTGTGCAGCACCGTGGGCGGTGTATTGCGTAAGTCCAGGTTGGCGGGCCCTGCATTATTCGACAGGCCGCTCGAGATGCCGCCCCCGCGCAGATCCAGCCCGGCGCAGAAAAACCGACCGGTGCCCGTGATGACGACGGCCCGCACATTGGGATCTTCGTTGGCGGCAACCAGATGCTGGGTGAACGCGTTCAACATGGGGCCCGAAATGGTGTTCTGCGCGTCGGGCCGATTGATGGTCAATGTTGCGATCTGGTCCGCCACGCGGTAGATCACTTCCTGCTCGATCGATGCAGCTGGTTGGCTGGCCATGACTGTCTCCGTTTAGGTCGGTTTGCTTTGGAATCTGGTGTTGAAACTGTGTATTTGCCGATGACGCCTACGACTTCGCATCGCGTGGCGGCATCTTTTCTTCCGAAATGTCGTAGCCCGCATCGGACGGGATGCACAGGTACGCGCCGTCCGCACGGTTTTCGGTCCACGGCGTGACGGTGACCACGCGACTCCCGCGCGCCCGTTCAATTGCAGCTGCGGGTGATGCCGAATGTGCGAGCCTTTCGATCTGACGCAGGGTCGGGAAGATCACCGTGTAGTTGCCATCCTTCGCGCCGGCTAGCGCGGCCTGTGGCGTGATCCACACGGAATCGACCGACTCATGACCATCGTGCAACGCCACTTGGTCAACCGGCGCATCGGCGACAAAGAAATGGGTATCGAAGCGCTTGGGCAGCATCTCCGGTGTAATCCAGTGAGCGAAGGGTACGAGTTGATCGCAGGCCAGCCGCAGGTCGTGCGTCTGCAGAAACTCCAGAAATCCGACAGCGCCGCTTTGAATCTGCATGCGCAGCGAATCCAAAGGTGCGAGCTGCGCGCCGGCAATCAATTCGGTGCCATTGCCCGGTCGCGCCAGCAATACGCCGCATTCTTCGTAGGCTTCGCGGATGGCGGCAATCTGAATCGCGCGGGTATGCACATCGTTGGCCGCGCCGTCACAGCGCGCAGCGAGCGCGGGATCCAGATCCTGTGGATCCAGCTTGCCACCCGGGAACACCAGCGCGCCGGACGCGAAGTCGATCTGGTGGTGGCGAACCACCATGAATACTTCCAGCGCCGAGTGATCGCCGCGCAGCAGCAGGATGGTCGCCGACGGAACGGCGGGCGCAATGGCTTTGTTCACCGACCCGCTACCTCGGTGATGAAGCGGTCGGGCGTTGCGATCTTCTGTGGCATGGGGCCCAGCGTGAAATCGGGCACGATCAACTCGTTCACGCCGATGGCCCGATAGGCCTCGACGGTTTGCCGGACCTCGGCCGCCGTGCCGATGATGGCGGCCTGCGTCATCTTCGCGTCCCTGCGTTGTTTCAGAAACGCCTGATCGTCGCTCATGAACAGCAGGGCTACAGCGCTGCGCTGAATCTCGGCCGGTTCGCGGCCCACTTTCGCGCAGTGGGCGTCGAGGATGGCCATCTTGGCCTGCAGTGTCTCGACCGTTCCCCAGACATTCCACTCGTCGGCATATTTGGCAGTGATGCGCAGCGTCACCTTTTCGCCACCGCCGCCAATCAGTAGTGGCAGCGGCTTCTGCACCGGTTTCGGCTGCAACGTGGCGGCAGCGAGCTGGTAATACTTCCCGTCGAAATCCGTCTGCGCGTGGGTGAACAGCCCCTTGATCACCTGGCAGGCCTCATCCAGCCGGGCCAGCCGCTCTGCGGTGGTATAGAAGGGGATGCCATATTGCTGGTGCTCGTTTTCCTGCCAGCCCGCACCCAGTCCAAGCACCACACGGCCGTTCGTGACGTGGTCCAGTGTCGCGGCCATCTTTGCCAGAACGGCAGGGTGTCGGTAAGTGTTGCCTGCGACCAGCGTGCCGATGCGCAAGCGGGGAACTGATGCGCCCAGCGCCGCGAGGGTCATCCACGCTTCCGGCCACGGCGCGCTGGTATCTGCTGCATTCGGCATGAAGTGATCCGCATACCACACGCCGTCCCAGCCGGTGGCCTCAACATGGCGGGCCAGGGCGAGTACATCTTCGAAGGGTTGCGACGGATTGGGCCAGAAGCTGAAGCGCATGGATGGTCTCGACAGCGGGGAGGCGGGATGTTCGCTTATGTATCCGCCTATGGCAAACTCGAACGCGAGCGACTGCCGTGCACTACAACAGGATGAGCGTTTTGCTGAATACGGGTCGCCTTCGTTTGCGACCGATTGCCAACGGCGACGTTGATGCGCTGCACGCACTCTGGACCGATCCCGACGTGCGTCGTTACCTGTGGGCCGACCAGATACTTCCTCGCGCCACCGTCGAGGCCATCATCGCGCAGAGCCTCGCGACGTTTGAATCCGACGGCTTCGGATTCTTCGCGCTGGAATTGGCGAGTACTGACGGTGAGGTGATTGGCTTCTGCGGGCATCGCCGCACCGAGAACCAGAGTCAGATCGAACTGTTGTACGGGATTCATCCACGGCATTGGGGCGAAGGGCTGGTCGCCGAAGCCGCGCGCGAGGTCTTGCAGTTCGGCTTTGAGCAGTGCCGCTTCGAACAGGTCATCGCGGCCACTGATACGCCCAATCAACAGTCTGTGCGGGTGCTGCAGAAGCTCGGCATGACCTTTGACGGCCGTCGCGAGTTTCATGGCCTCGACACAGTTTTCTTCTCCATGACCCGCTCGGAATTTCTGGAACCCCACTGAGCCGACGGGGCAGCTGATGTTGGTGAGCGTGTTGCGGGTGTCATTTCTGTTGCCGGGGTGCCGCTCGTTGAAGGAAAAGCGCCAGCGCCTGGGCGGCTTGCGCGAGCGCTTTGGTCGGCAGGCCAATCTGGCCGTGTGCGAATCCGCCTTTCAGGATATCCACGATCGTGCCCAATGGAGCTTCGTCGCGGTGGCGCTGACGTCGCGCCTCATTGATCAGATTCTCTCCGATCTCGAATCGCGAATTGTCGAGTCGGTGGATGCATCGGTCGCTGAAATCGTGCGCGAATCGTTGTAGTTCGCCGCGGGGCCATCACTGATCGCTTGCGGGCAGGTGGCTACGACGGCAGCATGACGCCATGGGATCAATTCTGCTCCTCCTCATCATTGCAAGCGCCGCTGCCCTGTGGGTGCGCCGGGTACGCGCGCAACGTTTGCGATGGCTGTCGCGACTGGCACTGCCGGGCGTATGGACGTGCGAAACCCAAGACGGTGTGTCGAATTTGGAGTTGCAGGGCGACAGTGGTTCGGGCAGCTATATCGAACGCAATCCGCTTGCGACCGAACGTGGTCGTTGGCGCATTCAGGGGAGCCAGTTGATCCTTGTGACTGAACAGCGGGAGCGCAGCTACGACTTGCGACTGTTCGATAATGGATCCATCGGCGTGGACGGTCCCGGACGTGAGCGGCGCGTGTATGCGCGCCAGCGCAACAACGTGGTGTCGCTTCGGCAACGGCATTGATCTCGCGTCGGATTCAGTGCTTGCGGCGCCGATCGCCTTTTTCGTTATCCCGCCGCGGCAGCAGATCCTCGGCAACGCGTTCCGGATTGCGACGATCCTCGCGTTGTCGACGGCGCTCGTTGGCGCCTCGGCGACGTTCCGTTTCTGTCGAATCAGCCATCCGGGAACCCTGCGAAGGACGGCGAAATTTTACCCTGAACTGGCGCCGCGCTCACCTCGTTTGAGGTCCCAGGGTCGCGCATTCGCTAGAATGCGCGTTGAATTTTGCGAGCCGCGAAGATGTCTGATTCCATGGATCGATTGATCGAACTGGGGCTTACGGTGTTGCGGCGTCTGGACGCGGTACTGCCCGGGTCAACAACGCCCGACTGGGCGCACGTACGTGCGGCCGTGTGGCAAATTGGTGCGCTCGGCGGTGGCGAGCTTGCGGCCCATGCGGACCTCGATCCCATTGTGCTGGATGATCTGCTCTTCATCGACCGGCAACGCGCCCGGATTGAAGCCAACACGGTGCAATTTGTGCGCGGCTTCCCGGCCAACAACGTATTGCTGTGGGGTGCCCGCGGCACTGGAAAATCATCGTTGATCCACGCGCTGCTCAATCGTTATGCCGACGATGGCCTGCGACTGATCGAAATGGACAAGCGTGCGCTGGGCGTGCTGCCACGCATCGTTGCACTGGTGCGCGATGCGCCGTATCGATTCATCCTCGTCTGCGACGACCTGTCGTTTGCCGAAGACGATGCGTCATACAAAGAGCTCAAAAGCGTGCTCGAGGGATCCGTATTTCGCGCGTCGGCCAATGTCCTGATCTACGCCACCTCGAACCGTCGTCATCTCATTCCAGAACATATGGCCGATAATCTCGCCGCGCGCTACGAAGGTGGGGAGCTGCATGAGAGCGAAGCCGTTGAAGAGAAGATCTCGCTCTCGGATCGCTTCGGCATCTGGTTGTCGTTTCAACCGTTCAAGCAGGACGACTATCTCGCCGTGGTCGTGCATTGGCTGCAACGCATCGGTGCGCAACACGGTCTGAGCGATGTGCAGTTAACGGCGGATGCCCGCCGCGAGGCATTGCAATGGGCACTGGCACGTGGCGCACGCAACGGAAGAACCGCACAGTATTTCGCGCGCGATTGGATCGGCCGCACGTTGACTTCATCGGCGTGACACATCCTCGTGGTGCGCTTGACGCCATGGGGGGTGGTTCATAGAATGCGCCGCTTCGTCTTCGTCCCCTTCGTCTAGAGGCCTAGGACACCGGGTTTTCATCCCGGCGACAGGGGTTCGACTCCCCTAGGGGACGCCATCCAAGCGCATTTCACAGATGGCGTGCGGTTGCGGCTGCCGGTGGCTCCCGGGTAACATGCGCAGCCTGCGGCGCCGGTGGCGCATCAGTTCTCAAGCGGGAATAGCTCAGTTGGTAGAGCACGACCTTGCCAAGGTCGGGGTCGCGAGTTCGAGTCTCGTTTCCCGCTCCAATTTCTCGAGTAGGCCGCGTGCCAACGACATCGTGAAGTCGCGCGCCGGCTCGTTCAGAAGACGTAGTCGATCCACCACGAAGTTTGTTGCCCCGGTGCAACCGTCCGCTCGAAAAACGGTTCCCAGGAAAATGTGGCTGCGTTGCCCCAGATGGGGAAGAAGTCCGGCACGTAGCTGCACGCGGCGTTGACGAGTCCGATGATCGGGTGACGCTGCATCAGCACGAGTGGGCTGGTCGCTGCGTGATTCAGTGCCAGGTAGTGGCCGTCGTGCCATGGCCAGCCGGTCCGGGCGATGAAACCGTTTTCCAGTTGCGAATAGCCGGCGGCGTCCTGCCACGTCAACGGCGCATTGATTCGCAGTAACTCATTGGAATCGCCCTGCGGAAAGAAGGGGTGGGGAAACCATCGGATGGGTACTGCTGCGCGTCCACCGTTGTCCAGGTGGGTGTGCGAGCGAATGCAGCGTCCACTTAGCGAGACCGTACGGGTAAGGCTGAACGCGTAGGCTTCATAGGATTGCCGCGTTGCAAATTCGAGCGCCATGGCGCCTGTGTTGACCGACCAATCGCAACGCTGGTGCACCACATCGTTCTTCAGATCGACGATCCCGGTACCAATGATCAGCGCCTCGTTCAGCGTCTGGGTGGAGTACAACGGACCCAGCTTGAACGCATCGGGGATGCCTTG
>JAQBCT010000329.1:0-7622 GCA_032124855.1 Gammaproteobacteria bacterium | reverse complement strand
CAACGCTCTCTGTCCTTTCAATTGAAGATCCATGCTCTCCCCCTTATGGGCTTAGTTATGTACGTAACAATCATCAGCCGAGCGGTCCGAATTTCACTCGCGTCGGCACCGGTGCCGGAGCAACGATTTTGACCTTCCCGTCTTCCAGAATCACCTCGAATATTCGAATCGGCCGATCGGCCGGCGCTGCGGTCGCGGTGCCATCGCGGATATCGAAACGCCCACCATGCAACGGACACACCACTTCAAATCCCTTCATGCGTCCCGTATCGAGGCGCGATGCTGCATGACTGCAGCGGTTCTCCACCGCATACACACCACCCGCAACACCGCATACCAGCACGTCCACGCCATCGACATTGCACGCATGCCGGGTCCCGTCGCGCACGCTCGCCAGCGGCAGCAAGTCAATCAGCCGTTGCGTCACTTCACCCATTCAGCCGAATCCCGATGCAGATAATCATCCAGCGTCTTGTGAAAGTGACGGATGCGCAGCTCCTGATTCGAGATCCACAGACCGCGGAAGCCGCGCGAGTTCATGCCGCGCTGCACGTTGGCGAGATTCGACGCATCCTGATCCAGCACTTCGCCGATGGACTCCTCGCCATGCTTGAAGCGGCGATGCGCCGGTCGCTCCGGTGGCGTCGCTCCCTCGGGGAGGAGCATGTAATTCTGCAGGTCGAAGTACATCTTGTTGGGGTCGGTCTCGTGCGGACGCTGGCGGAACAGCATCATCGAGTTGCAATGAATGTTCATCGTGATATTCGGAAAGATCATGTAGTGATAGTCATCGGTGAGCTGATCGTCATTCAGGTCCGCGTAGTCATAGCCCATCGATTTGCCATTCTTGCGCAGATGCTTCTGCACGGCACGGCGCACACCCAGACCATCACCGGAGTATCCCGACAGATCCAAGCCATACATGCCAGCATAGGCCGTCAGCGCATCGGAGATGCCCGTTCCGTCCGGCATGTGCGTGCTGACCACGCCGAATGGAATGAGGTAGCGGTTGTGGCGCTCATAACAGTCGATTTGAACGTCGTAGTCTTCCAGCATGCTCAGCAACTGCGGATGCGTTCCGATCACGTGATAGGTTTCGTTGAACGCATCCACCGATGCCTTCCAGTTGCATTCCCACTCCACCGTGACGTCGTTGACCAGCGCCATGCGCTCGAAATGATAAGGATCCAGATGTTCCGGAATCACGCCGAGATAGTCGGTCAGCGGTTCCGCATCCGGATTCATGTTGAACCACACGAAGCCGCCCCACGCGGCGCATGCCAGTCGTTTGATCGAGAGCGCATCGCACGGCGCGCCCTGCGGAAATGTCTCTGGATCCGGCACGTTGGTCAGTTCGCCCTTCAGGTTGTACTCCCACAGGTGGTAGGAGCAGCGAAAACTCTGCGTATTGCCGCACGCACCGTAGGCCACCTGATTACCCCGGTGTGAACAGACGTTGTAGAAGGCGTTGAAGGTGCCGTCGTTGTCACGCGTCAGCACGATGCTCTCGCCGCCGATCTCGGTGACCACGTAATCGCCCGGGTGTTCGAGGTCGCCGGTCCAGCAGCCCATCAGCCAGGTCTTGGTCCACAGCCGCTCCCACTCCTGCCGCGCGATATCCGGGCTGGTGTAGCGACTGGCCGGAATGCGCGCATGGCCGAGGCGCGGGTCGGGCTCCTTCTGCACTGGCGTCTTGCTCGTCTGCGGATCTGCGAAGCGTTCGATCTTGCGGTACACCGTCATGCATGCACTCCTTCACTCAGGTTATTCACCAAATTCCCGAAGTGCCTCACAGTCCCAGCACCACTTTGGCGACGATATTTTTCTGCACCTCACGCGCACCTCCGAAGATCGAAGCAGCGCGGCCGTTCAAATAGCGTGCCGCGATGATCTCGGCGTGATCAGGCCCTGGCCAGCAATCGTCGTGACCGTTCAGCGAGATCAGATTCGCGTGGGGCAACGCGTAGTGGTCGATCGCCTCCAGCAGCAGCGTTTCCATCGCCTGGCCAATATCCGCCGTCGTATTCTTCTGCAGCGATGACTCAGCACCCGGCGAACCGCCACTCGAGAGGCGCGCCAATGTGGCAAGCTCGGCAAATTCCAGACCCATGATGCGGATCTCCAGCGCATCGATACGCCCAGCAAATGCAGGGTCATCGGCCAGCGACGCGCCATCGCCATCCCGTTGGCGCCGGGCGATGGAACGCAGTTCGCCGAGGCCGATTTTCAGTCGGGGTGACGCCCCGCCGCCGCCGCGCTCGAATTCGAGCAGATATTTCGCCACCGTCCAGCCTTCGTTTTCGGGCCCGACGCGATTCGCCTGCGGGACGCGAACGTTATCGAAGAACACCTGATTGACCTCATGATCGCCCGCGATGGTGACGATGGGTTGCACGGTGATGCCCGGAGTCGCCATATCGATCAGCAAAAAAGTGATGCCGGCCTGCGGCTTGCCACTGCTATCGGTTCGCACCAGACAGAAAATGTGGTCGGCAAACTGGGCGTGCGTGGTCCAGATCTTGGTGCCGTTGACGACGTAATCGTCGCCATCCTTCACCGCGCGCGTCTTCAGGCTGGACAGATCCGAACCGGAGCCCGGTTCCGAATAGCCCTGGCACCAATAATGTTCACCGGACAACATGCGCGGCAGGTAATGCTGCTTCTGCTCGGGCGTGCCATAGCGAAACAGCACCGGGGCCAGCATCCGCAACCCCAGCGGAATCAATCCGGGGGTGCCAGCCTTGGCACATTCATCGGCGAAGACATATTTCTGGGTAGGTGACCATTGCGTGCCACCGTGTTCGACCGGCCACGCGGGCACCGCCCAGCCTTTGCGCGCGAGAATGGCCTGCCACTGCATCGCCACGTCTTTGTCGGCAAATACCGTGGTGGTCTTGCGGGCGCGCGCATTCAGCTGCGGCGTCAGTTCCGCCGCGAGGAATTCACGCACTTGCGTACGAAATGCTTCATCGGAAGCGCTGAATGCAAAGTCCAAGGTCTCTCCCCCAATTCGTGCGGCGACAGCGCAAGACGCTGTCGAATCAGCGCCGATGACATCCACCAGGTAGCCGGCCGAGAATAGGTAAGCTAAAACAGTCAGTCAAGACGGTTTTATACTGCACCACTTCACCACCGCACCGGATATGTCATGACCCAGATCAATCGCCAGTTCCGCATCGCCGCCCGCCCGGTGGGCATGGTCAAGGAAAGTGATTTTGCCTACGCCGAGTCTCCACTACCGCCCATCGCGGCGAGCCAGTTGCGCATCAAGACCACGTACCTGTCACTCGATCCATCCATGCGCGGCCAAATGGAGAATCGCGCCGATTATGTCGCGCCGCTGGCCATCGGCGATGTCATGCGCGCCTCGGGCGTGGGCATCGTCGATGCTTCCAACAACGCCAACTTCCCCACAGGCACACTCGTGGGTGGCAGTTTCGGCATGCAGGACTACAGCGTGAGCGATGGGAAGTCGCTACCGCTGCGCAGCTATCCCGCGGGCACCGATCCAACCGTCGCTCTCGGAGTGCTGGGCGGCACTGGCATGACAGCGTACTTCGGTCTACTCGATCTGGGCGAACCCAAAGCCGGCGACACGGTTGTCGTTAGCGGCGCAGCGGGTGCTACCGGCAGCGTCGCGGGGCAGATCGCGCGCATCAAGGGGTGTCGCGTCATCGGCCTGGCGGGCAGCGCCAGCAAGTGTACGTGGCTGACGGATGAACTCGGGTTTGATGCCGCCATCAACTACAAGAGCGACGATGTCGGCGCCGCGCTGGACCGACTGTGCCCCAACGGCATCAACATCTATTTCGACAACGTCGGTGGTGAAATCCTCGACTTGTGTCTGGCGCGCCTGGCGATGCGCGCGCGCGTTGTCATCTGCGGGGGAATCTCGCGCTACAACGCGCAGGGACCCATTGCCGGACCCCGCAACTACTTCAACCTGGTATTCCGCCGTGCCCGGATGGAGGGATTCATCGTGCTCGACTACGCCAAACGCTTCGGCGAAGCCACGCGTGATATCCAGCAATGGATTGACAGCGGCGAATTGAAACAACGCGCAACGGTGGTCGAGGGATTCAAGAATCTTCCGAAGGCGCTGATCGAACTATTCGAGGGCAAGAACACCGGCAAGATGCTGGTGAAAATCTGAACCAGGGTCGCAGCCCGGGCGATGGTGGGTGGGCTTCAGGCGAACTGCACCGGCGCCAGCACAATCTCTTCGTCGTACAGCAGATGATCGACCACGGTTCGGGCGGGGAATACCCGCATGACCTGTTCACCATTGATGCGCGCCGCGGCGCGCACGATGTCGATGCCGTCGGCCACGCTCAGCGCACTGGCGATGAAGGTCTGCTCCTCCAGGTGAAATGCGCGTCCCAGGACAAATCGATAATCCAAACCTGACTCCGTTCTGCAATAATCGCGTCGCGTGACGCAGCGCTCTAATGCGGGCAGTACGCGTCGCCTGCGCCGCCACGTGTAAGGGCCAGTAACTGGGTGTAATCCGCTTGTGAAGTCATCGCGCAAAATGCGAGTTCTGGTCATTGCTGCACATCCGGACGATGCCGAGTTTGGCGCCGGGGGTCTGCTGACCCTGCATGCGCAGGCCGGCAATGTGATCCGGATCATTTCCGTCACCGATGGCAGCGCCGGGCATCAGTCACTCGATCGGCCAACGCTGGCGGCACGACGACGCGACGAAGCCGAGCGTGCCGCCGAGTTGCTCGGTGCCGAAGTGGCGGTGTGGGATGCACCGGACGGTGAGCTGGTGCCATCGCTTGCATTGCGTTGTCGTGTCATCAAGGAGATCCGCCGCTTTCAACCCGATCTGCTGTTGACCCATCGCACCGCCGACTATCACCCGGATCACCGCGCCACTGCAGAACTGGTGCGCGATGCCTGCTACATGGTGCGTGTGCCCGCGGTAGTGCCCGACGTACCCGCGCTGGCAGCGGATCCGGTGGTCGCCGCGATGGTCGATTTCTTCACGCGCCCGCAGCCGTTTCAGGCGGACGTCGTCGTCGATATCGGCGCGGTATTCGATCAGGTCATCGCACTGCTGGATTGTCATATCTCGCAGGTCTACGAATGGCTGCCCCACGTCGAGCACATCGTCGAACCGGTCCCGGACGCAGACGATCATGCGGCGCGTCTGGCCTGGCTGACCCGCTTCGTACGCCGCCGGCCACGCGGCGTCGCCAAACGCTGGGCAGGAACGATGCAATACGCCGAGGTATTCGAACTCAGCGAGTACGCACGCAAACCCACCGACGCAGAACGCCAGGCGCTGTTTCTCACGCCCTGACCGACACGGCAACGCATCGCGTCCGGGGACACTGGACATCGGGTGCCTGGCACCGGGTGGCGCGTGGCACAGTCATTAATTCAACCGATTTATGCCTATAATGCGGCGTCTCCAACCGCAGTACTCCCATGAAAACGTGGATGACGGCCGTCATCGTGCTGGCGCTCGGGGCGGCCGGTTTGTACTGGTACTCCACACACGGCGGCGACGCTGCGGCAGCGCGCGCCGGTTTCCAGATGCCGCCACCGATGGTGGAAGTCGCGGCTGTGGTGACAGGGACAATCGTCAAGACGGTCGAGGCGGTGGGAACGTTGCGCGCCAACGAGTCCGTTACGCTGCAACCCGAAATCGCTGGTCGCGTGGTGGCCATCGGTTTTGCCGAAGGTGAACGAGTCCGACGAGGTGCGGCGCTCGTCACGCTGGACGATTCCATCAATCAGGCGGAAGTGCGCGAGAAGTCGGCCAACCGCCGCCTGGCGGAGCTTGCCTTCAACCGGGCCGACTCACTTGTTGCTAAAAAGGCTGCCCCTGTGGAGTTGCGCGACCGCGCGCTGGCGCAGCTGCAGGCCGAGGACGCGGGTCTGGAGCTCGCGCGGGCTCGACTGGCCAAAACCCGCCTCCTTGCCCCCTTCGACGGCACCATCGGCCTTCGCAGCATCAGCGTCGGCGACTTTGTCGCAGTGGGCCAACCCCTGGTCAACCTGGTCGATATCGATCCGCTGAAGGTGGATTTCCGCATCGGTGAGGTCTTTCTGCCAGATGTCATCGCGGGTCAGGCCATCGCCGTGACGGTGGATGCTTTCCCGGGTACAACATTCGTCGGTGAAGTCTTCGCCATCGAACCGCAGGTGGATGTGAATGGCCGCGCCGTGGTGATACGCGCACGCCTGCCTAATCCGGACAACAAGCTCCGGCCGGGATTGTTTTCGCGCGTGAGCCTGATTGTCGATGAGCAGGCCGATGCGCTGCTGGTGCCCGAATCCGCAATCGTGCCTCAGGGCGATCAACACTTCGTCTTCCGTGTCAGAGAAGGTCGTGCCGAGCTCACAGAAATCCAGATCGGCAAACGCCGCGACACCCAGGTCGAAGTGCGCGCCGGCGTCGCCGCCGGCGAAATGGTGGTCTCGGCCGGTCAATTGAAACTGCGCGACGGGGCCGTCGTTCGCACGCCCGATGCCGCCACTGCAACGGCCACCGCACCGCCGCCAACTGCGGTGACGGGGCACGACACATGATTCTGTCGGATATCAGCATTCGCCGTCCGGTGCTGGCGACCGTCGCGAATCTGATCATCGTGATGCTGGGGCTGATTGCCTGGGATCGCCTCACGATCCGTGAATATCCCAACATCGACGACCCTGTGGTCACCATCACGACCAACTATCTCGGCGCCAACGCGGAGATCATCGAAAGCCAGGTCACCACGCAGCTGGAAGATGGCATCTCCGGCATCGAGGGCATCGACTACGTCAGTTCCATCAGCCGCGCGGAGCAGTCGCAGATATCGGTGCGTTTCACGAGCGACCGCGATCCTGACGACGCCGCCAACGATGTCCGTGATCGGGTCGCCCGTGCTCGCAGTTTGCTGCCGCGCGAGGTCGACGATCCTATCGTTGCGAAGGTGGAATCAGATGCCTCGCCGGTGATGTTCATGGCGATCAACTCGGATCGCCACAACGAGATGCAGCTGTCCGACTACGCAGATCGCATCGCGAAGGATCGGATCCAGGTGCTGCCCGGGGTTGCGCAACTGCTGATCTTCGGCGAGCGCCGTTATTCGATGCGGATCTGGCTGGATCGCGCCCGCCTGGCGGCCTACAGCCTGACGCCAGCCGATGTCGAGCGCGCCTTGCGCGATCAGAACGTCGAAGTTCCCGCCGGACGCATCGAGAGCACCGACCGCGAATTCACGGTTCTCTCGGAAACGGATCTGCGCACGCCGGAACAGTTCTCCGAGATCATCCTCAAGGACGCCGATGGCTATCTGGTGCGCCTGGGAGACGTCGCGAACGTCGAGATTGGCCCGCAACTGGTGCGCAACATGTCGCGCGCATCCGGGCGCCGGGCCATCGGCCTGGGTCTGATCAAACAGTCCACGGCCAACCTGCTCGACGTCGCAGCCGAGGTGCGCGGTGAGCTTGTGGAGCTGAACAAAGTGCTGCCGGAAGGCATGCGCGTGGATATCGGCTACGACTCATCCGTGTTCGTGCAGCAATCCATCGACGGTGTATTCGTCACCATCCTTGAAGCCATCGCGCTGGTGGTGCTGGTGATCTTTCTGTTCCTGCGCAATTGGCGCGCCACCGTGGTGCCG
>JAQBCT010000328.1:0-3740 GCA_032124855.1 Gammaproteobacteria bacterium | reverse complement strand
GTGCAACATGTTCGGATGCAAGTCCGCGGGAACCGATATCATAGCCGAGATGCGTTCCCGGCAAACCCAGGTCAATCAGATGCGCGGTGAGACAAAGACGCGCCCGGCATTCGCACGTGCGCTGCGTGGTGCGCTGACGGGCGCGGTATGCATTTGCGCTGTGTCGCTGCACGCCGAGTGCTCGGACGTCGACGCCACGCCGCACTTCGAGTCCAACTATGCGACAGGGTGGGGCATCGACCACCGCAACACGCGCTATCAACCGAAATCGTCGATCGACTCCCGCAATGCGGCCACGCTGACGCTGAAGTGGGTCTATGGATTGGCTGATACGACGCCGCGTTCGTATCCCCTGGTGACCGAGGACACCGTATTCATCGGTGACAGCGGCCGCGGACTGGTGGCGCTCGATCGCGAGACCGGGTGCGAGCGTTGGCTGCACAAGCACGAAGGCGCCATCGGCAGCGCCATCGTGCAGGGGAAGATCGGCCAACGCAAAATTCTGATCTTCAACGACCGGATGCAGGGCGTGTTCGCCGTCGATGCACTCACCGGCGAATCCATCTGGCACAGCACGGTGGATGACGAACCCTTGCCGTGGTACTCGGCAACCCCACTGGTGACGAAGGACGCGGTCTACGTGCCCGTGTCCTCGCTGGAAGTGGGTCTTGCCGCAAACCCCTTCTACGGCTGCTGCACCACCAGTGGCGGCATCGCGGCGTTCGATATCGCAACAGGAAAGAAGCGGTGGTATCTGCCCACGATCGAGGCGCCGGCGCAGGTAACCGGCAGCCACTTCTGGTTTGTGCAGGAGCATGGTCCCAGCGGTGCGGCCGTGTGGGGTGCGCCCAGCTACGATGCCACGCGCAACTGGTTATTCCTCGGCACAGGGCAGAACTACACCCATCCCACCACCGACACGAGCGACGCGATCTTCGCGGTGGATGCCGCGTCGGGCAAGGCCGTGTGGGTGCGCCAGTACACTGCAAACGATGCCTACACGGCCGCCTGCAATATCAAGGCACTGAACCATCCCAACTGCGCCAAGCCCACGGGGCCCGATGTGGACTTCGGTGCACCGACCATGCTGGTTCGCACACATGCGGGAGGCGAACTGCTGATTGCAGGACAGAAATCAGCGGACGTCCATGCGATGGATCCGGATACGGGGAAACGCATCTGGACCACCAAGCTGGGACGTGGCGGCATCATCGGTGGCGTGCACTGGGGTATGGCCGTCAACGAAGCGCTCGGCCTGGTGTACGTACCGATCAGCGACAAGAAGATCATGGGATTTCCTGCACCCGGAGAAGCCGCACCGGGTCTGTATGCGCTGGATGTCGAAACGGGCACCAGGCGGTGGCGATACACACGACCGTCGCGCTGCGCAGACCCCGAATGCGTCTTTGGTCTGTCGGCCGCGATCATCGCCGCCAACGATATCGTGGTGGCCGGCAGCATGGATGGCATGCTGGAGATAGTGTCTGCGGATTCCGGCGAACTGCTGTGGTCCTACGATGCGTGGCGGGACTATACGACGGTCAACGGAGTCGACGCCGTCGGCGGTGCGTTCGATGCGCACGGTCCCATGCTCGCCGACGATCTGCTGCTGGTGACCTCCGGCTACAGTTACGTGGGCGCTCAACGCGCCGGCAACGCGCTGCTGGTTTTCCAGACGGATACCCACCCATGAGTGAGGCGGTGAATTTGCAGCTGCCGCTGGCCGGTCGAGGGCGTCGCCTCGTTGCCACCGCAATCGATGCGCTGCTCGTGCCGTCGCTGACCCTGGTGCTGGTGATGATTGCGGGCGTGGTGGAAGACGCCGACGACTATGTGGACCGCTGGTGGATGGTGTGGGTTCTGCTGCTGGCGGTAACCAGCTACCTGATTCTGAACGGCTACCCCTTGTGGCGTCGCGGACAAACCGTGGGAAAGCTGTTGATGGGCATCGCCATCGTTGCCGATGCGAAACCCGACGGCGATTTCACCGAACCGCGCACCGCGCCGTTGTGGAAGCTGATCTGTCTGCGCGCACTGTTCTTTCCGCTGTTGTTCGTCGTCGTCGTGCCGGCACTCGCAGTGTTGCCGATCGTTGATCAGCTGTTTATCTTCGGCAAGCGCAGGCGCTGCCTGCACGACTTCGTATCGGGAACCATAGTCGTGCGTCTGCGTCCGTCGCACGCACCTTCACAATGAATGCAACCGGGAGCGCCAGCCATCAAATCACTATTCATCGCATTGCTCGTACTCAACTTCCTCACGGAAGCCCTCGCGGCAGTTTCACTCATTGGTGGTCCGGCGGGCATCGCTGCGGCGGGCGCTGGTGAGATGTGGTCCATGCACTACGGCTTCGCCGCGCTGGCGATTGGCAGCGCATCACTGTGGGTGTGGCCCGCTCGAAACAACCTCGCCGCGGTCACGGCGACGCTCGGCGTGCTGGCCACGTTTCATACAGGGCTGTTTGTGTCTCTCAACGTTGCAGGGGACCAGCAGGCCGGCGTGGTGATTCACGCGGTATTGGCCGTGCTGTGCATCGCGCTGTTCAGTCAGCGACGCAAGCTGTGCACGGCGTAGTCAAAAGAACTTGTTTCGCAGCCACATCAGCACGCCATAGATCTGCGACATGAAAGGCTGTTCCACTAGTTCCACCACCGTTCCATCCGGGTCGTAGAAGGCAACGATGCTGCCCCAGGAATCGGCGCCCGAACAACACGGTGTGACGGGCGAGACGAATTCAACGCCCTGGGCCTTGAGTGCGGCAACGTCGGCGGCGATATCGCTGGTCGCGAACGCCATGCGATGAATGCCCCGATGATTGACCGGCAACGGATACGGTGGCTGTGCGTCGTACGGCGTGATCCATTGCACCAGCTCCAGCGTTGAATCGTCCGCTGCCAACGTGACCAGCGCGCCATCGAGTTGTATGGGTTCGTTGAATCCCATCGCCTGGGCAACTTCCGCCGAGTCGGTGCCCGGCAGCGGCTTCGTCACCTCGTAGCCGAGCATCTGATACCAGGCGCGTGAGCGTTCGAAATCGCTGACGTTGATGTTCACCGTACCGAGGCTGACGATATGTGTGGTGGGTGCCTCTTCATCGGCGTCGCCATCTTCATCCGGCACTTCGATCAACTCGTAATGCGTGCCATCCGGGTCCTTGAATATCGCGAAACGTGTTCCATCGGCGCGGGCAGTGGGTTCTGAAATGAACTGCACGCCAATCACTTTCATGTACTGGTAGTCGGCTGCGATGTTGGTCGTGAGCATCGCGGCGCGGGCCATGCCCAGGTGGTTGATCTGCGCATAAGGCGGCGCATCGTTTTTTGGAGTTGTGAATTCAATGAGGTCGATCAACCCGCCTTTGAAACCACCCACCCCAACCAGTTCTCCGTGCAACAGATAGCCGCCCGCCTCCTCGCCCTGTGAGCCATCGTAGGAGGTGGGAGTGACTACACCGATGGCGCGCGCCATGGCCTGGGTGTTGGTGTCGGGAAAACCCGTCAGGGTCTCAAAACCCAACTTCCCATAGAACGCGCGCGCCGCCGCAAAGTCGGCGACGTTGGTGTTGAAGTGCACGCGCGATAGCACGTGAAGCTGAATATCGGCCACCTGCTTCACTCGAACCGACACCGCCGCATCCGGCGATCCATCCACCGTCTCCCGTCGCACTGGCACGCATCGCCCGACGCTTCGGGCTGGCTGAGATGCGGGTCTTTGGCTCGGCCGTGCATGCCGACTTCCGG
>JAQBCT010000327.1:0-4455 GCA_032124855.1 Gammaproteobacteria bacterium | reverse complement strand
GGTGGCGCTGCAGGTCGATGGTCTCAATTCCGACAAACTGGTTGACGTGTCGCTACAACTCAAGCGCGGCGAAATTCTGGGTCTTGGCGGGCTTCACGGCCAGGGGCAGTCGGAACTGCTGCGTGTGCTTTTCGGCGCGAGGCGAATGCGAAGCGGGCACGTGCGCATTGCTGGCAAGTCGTTTGAGCCACGCGGGCCGCGCTCGGCAATGCGCCATGCGGTGGCTTACATCTCCGGCGATCGCGCGCGTTATGGCGTGATGGCGATCCGGCCGATCTTCGAGAACCTGGTGGTCTCATTGCTGGTGAGGGAGCGCCGGCAGATCATTGCGCGCCGCAAGCTGGAACGCGAGATAGCGCCCATCATCGAAACACTGAAACTCAAGTTCGATTCGCTCGGCGCAGCGGTCTCGCAGCTAAGTGGCGGCAATCAGCAGAAAGTCGTCATCGGGCGCTGGCTTGCTACGCGCCCGCAAGTGCTGCTGCTCGACGATCCGACAAAAGGCATCGACATCCAGACCAAAGTGGACCTCTATGCCACGCTGGACGACCTGTGCGCACAGGGCGTGTCCATCATGCTGTACTCGTCCGACGACGAAGAGTTGCTCACCATCGCCGATCGCGTACTGGTATTTAACGCCGGGCGCATCGTGACCGAACTCACCGGTGAGCAACGCACGCAATTCGAGCTGTATCGCGCCGCCTACGATGCCGGGCACACCGGTTTGCAACAAGCGGCTTCGCAACATACTGGCGCGCAACAAACCGGTGCGCAACAAACGGGTGCGCAACAAACCGGTACGCGACAAATAGATGCAAAAGAAGCCGGTTCGAAAGAAAGCGGTTCTGGAAAAAACGATTCTGGAAGAGTCGGCTCTGGAAAAATTGACTCGAAAACAACCGGTGAGGCTAACTGAATGAAGTCCGCCGACATGCGCCAGCCTGTGTCCGCCCGCAGCCGTTGGTCCCGCCAGCGCCACCCGTACCTGATGGCGGCGCTGGTGTTCGTGGTGCTGTGCGTGGTCAACGCCGTGCTGCAACCGACCTTCCTGCGCTACAACGTTGCCATATCCAACGTCGCGGCGTTCCTGCCGATGGCACTGCTCGCAGTGGGGCAGACCTACGTGATACTGGCTGCGGATATCGACCTGTCGACCGGCGCGATCGTTGCCGTGGTCAATGTCGCGGTGGTGACCATCATCGAAACAATGGGCGGCACCGGTGCGTCGATGGCGCTTGGCCTTGCCGCCGGCCTGTTGCTCGGCATCACTTGCGGCGCGGTCAACGGATTCTGCGTCGCAGTGCTGCGGCTGCAACCGATCGTGACCACATTCGGGACCGGAATCGTGTTCGCCGGGTTCGCGCTGTGGATACTCCCGCAGGCGGGGCGCCAGGTGCCGCCGGTGATCTACCTCACCTATGCCGGCACGGTGCTGGGTGTGCCGACCGTGATCTGGATTCTCGCCGGCGTGATCGCATTCGCCGCGTTTGTTGGCCGCACACGTTTCTACAAGGCGCTGCGTGCAACCGGCGGTAACATTCAGGCGGCCTATCAGACCGGCCTGCCGGTGGCACGCGTGAGAATGGGCGCCTTTGTCATTTCCGGATTCTTCGCTGCGCTGGCCGGCCTGGCGCTGGTCGGTGAGACGGCGTCAGGCGATCCGTTGATCGGTGGCGCACTGACGCTGCCTTCGATCACAGCGGTTGTACTCGGCGGTACCGCGCTCAGCGGCTGCGTCGGCGGCGTCGCCGGCAGCATACTCGGCGCGTTCATTCTCGGCTTGATCAGCAACGTGATCTTCTTTGCGCAACTCCCGTTTGAATGGCAGGGGCTGGTGAAGGGGTTCATTATTTTGCTCGCACTCGCGGGTGGTGTCGTAATGGCGCGCGGCAGGCAGGGCTGAAGCCATGCAAGGAATCGCCCTGGAAAAACTCTCGCTTGAAACGCTGAAGTCTTTCATCAAGCGCCCGTTGTCGATCGCGGTGATCGCGATCCTGGTGCTGCTGGTGGGCGGCGAGCTGCTGTCGCCAGGATTCGCTTCACCGCGTCAGATCGTTGCACTCCTTACCATCGCCGCGTTGCTGGGGGTGGTCGCTGCCGGACAGAATCTGGTCATTCTCGGTGGGCGCGAGGGCATTGACCTTTCTGTTGGCGGCGTCATTTCCTTCGGCGCTTTCCTGGCCGGCAACCTGATGCAGCAGAACGATGCCAACATCATCCACGCCGTGGTGCTGGTGCTCGGCGCGACTTTCCTGATCGGGATGGTGACCGGCCTCGGTGTCACTTTCCTGCGCATTCCGCCACTGGTGATGACGCTCGGCATGCTCGGCGTCGTGCAGGGCGGGCTGGTGCTGCTCACCCGCGGCGTGCCATCCGGCCGCGCCGCGCCTTTGCTCGGCAAAATTGTGAGCGATCCGGTGTTTCTCGGCTTGCCCGGCATTGTCTACATCTGGATTCTGGTCGGCATCACACTGAGCCTGGTGCTGCGCAGGACCACGTTCGGATTGAACGTGTACGCAATCGGCACCAATGAAACCGCGGCCGAACTCGCCGGCGTACCGGTACGCCGCACACGCGTGTTGGTGTTCGCACTCAGCGGCTTTTTCGCCGGACTCACCGGCATCCTGCTGCTCGGTTACACCGAATACGTGTTCATCGGCGCCGGCGACCAGTACATGCTTCCCTCCATCATCGCGGTCGTGATCGGCGGCACCTCGCTCGCCGGCGGCAGCGGTGGCTACGTCGGCACCATGGCGGGCGCAGTCGTGCTGATCCTGCTGCAGAACATCCTCACCACGCTCAACATTCCACCTTTCGGACGGCAGGTTATTTTCGGCGTCACGCTGTTGGGGCTGATGTTGCTCTACGGCCGGCAGCGCAGACTCAGAGGCTAGGCGGAGCCGGCGCGTGAAACAGCGATCGGTCATGGAAGCCGAGGCCGGCGAAGCGCCGGCGCTGGCCGCGCAACAATTCGAGCGGCTCGAACACGTGCTGCCAAAACTCGTTGCGAGACTGGATTCGTTCGCCCCTGCCATGGTGGCAACCATCGCGCGCGGCAGTTCCGATCACGCCGCGTCGTTCGCCGGATATCTGTTCGGCCTGCAGACCGGTCTCGTTACGGCTTCTATCCCGCCCTCGCTCGCTTCCGTTTATGGCCGCGACCTGCGCCTCGACAAGGCGCTGGTGCTGGCCATCTCGCAATCAGGCGCGAGTCCCGATCTGTGCGCCGCCGCCAAACGGGCAACCACCACTGGCGCGTTCACGCTCGGGCTGATCAACCAGCGTGATTCCGCGCTGGGCGAAGCTGTCATCGCGCAGATCGAAACCAGTGCCGGCACCGAGTCTGCGGTGGCGGCAACCAAGAGCTTCATCCTCACGCTGACGGCACTGGTGCATCTGGTCGCCGCCTGGACACGTGACACGGCACTGCGCGAGTCGCTGGCGAATCTGCCCGTGGTGCTCGAGCAATGCGCGACTACTGACTGGAGCGCGGCAATGCGGCTGCTCGAAGGTCACGACGACGTGTTCGTCATCGGCCGCGGCCCGGATCTTCCGGTGGCGCGCGAGTTTGCACTCAAACTCAAAGAGGTGTGCGGCATACATGCCGAAGCGTTGAGTGCTGCGGAACTGCTGCACGGCCCGATCGCGATTGCGTCTGCGTCCTTGCCGGCCATCGTGCTGGCAGGCGACGAACAGGTGCGCCCGACCATAGACGCGGCGATGCAACGGTTGCGCGATGCGGGCGCGCCGCTCGTGCTCGTTGATGCCGGATTGCGCACCGGCACGCCGCACGGCGAGATCGTCGCGATCCCGCGGGCACCGCATACGCTGCTGCAACCCGTGGTCGCGACACAGGCTGCTTATCCTTTCTTTGCAGCGCTGGCACGAGCGCGAGGAATGGACCCGGATTCTCCCCCACACCTGCGAAAGATCACCCGTACCGTTTGATCGGACCGGTTTTACTGCCCTCTCGCCGGGCAGCGCACAGGATTAGGGAAGGGCTTCGATTTGATGAGTGGCTGTGCAGCACGAACGACGCCGACAACAGCAGGACAACTGCAGCGGTGAAATTGCGTAGGGTTACGCTTTGCTAACCCAACCTACGACGTCTCGAAATCATCTTGCCGAGGAGTTGGTTTAGTACCTCGAAAGATATCCTCTTGTATCAGGCCTGGAGTCCTGGGGCGCTTTAGCGGTTGTAGGTTGGGTTAGCGCAGCGTAACCCAACACACCCGTACGCAAACATGCCAGGACCGATTGTACCGATCGGCTAACCCGGCACGCGGTAGCAGCAACACTGCGAGGCCGCGCAGGTGTATTCTGGTGCCATTCGAGTAGTTGTAGGTTGGGTTAGCGCAGCGTAACCCAACAAGCGCAAGCAACAGAATTCGCGGATTTCGTAGGTCGGCTTAGCGCAGCGTAAGCCGACAAATACAACCAACGGAACACCAGGTA
>JAQBCT010000326.1:0-2534 GCA_032124855.1 Gammaproteobacteria bacterium | reverse complement strand
TCGCCCGGCACGCGCACCCGGTCGAAGCCCGCTGCAGGCGTCGTGCCGTGCAGGTATTCAACCATCGCGATCACTTCCTTCTGAAACGCGCCACGATTGCCAAATGCCGCCGGGTCGAAAACGAACATCAGCATGTGATTGATGATGGTGCCCACGCGGGGCTGGCCTGGTTGCGCGGTCCACTCGCCCGCCAGCGCGCCACCCAGCAGTTCGCACATCAATGCAAGTCCGTAACCCTTGTGCTTGCCGAACGGTCCCAACGATCCGGCAGGGGTGCGGAACATCACGCCGGGGTCGGTGGTGGGCGCGCCTTCGGCGTCGAGTAATGCGCCGGGCTCGATCGTCTTGCCTTGCGAATGCGCCACCCTTACCTTTCCCAGGGCGATGGCGCTGGTCGCCATGTCGAGTACCACGGGTTCATCATCATCGCGCGGCACCACACAGCAGAACGGATTGGTGGTCATGCGGCGTTCGCGACCACCCCAGGGCGATACCTGCGGTTCGTGTCCCACCACGTTTACGAAATGCACCGACACATATCCGGCACGGCCGCAGCGCTCGCCATACGTACCAATGCGGCCCAGATGATGCGCATTGCGCAAACCGAGACAAACCACACCGGTCTGCTTCACCCGCTCGATTGCAAGGTCCGTCGCCTCGCGTCCCACCACCTGCCCGAAACCACACTGCCCATCCACCAGCAAAACAGCGCCTGAATCGCGAATCAGGCTCGCGTGTGCGTCCACCTTCAGGTTGCCTACTTTGATGTTGCGTACATACGCCGGAATCATCCCCACACCGTGAGAATCGTGGCCTTTGAGATTCGCCTGCACCAGATGATCCGCCACCTCGCGGGCAACGTCCGGCGCCGCCCCGGTCTGCACGAACAGTTTGGTGACGAAGGTCTGCAGGACAGCGGCTTGAATGAGCATCACGAGCATCCGGATCGATTCTCACTAGTGTTGCCGTTTCACGATCGCTATGACAAGGTCTGGCCAATCGGGGAGGGCAACTATGCAGACGCTGGCAACGGGATACGGTTTGATCGAAGGCCCGGTGTGGGATGACGCGCGAGGCTTGCTGTTCAGCGATGTGTTGTTCGGTGGCGTCTTTGCGTTGTCACCCTCGGGAACGGTAAGCGTTGTATTCGAACACCGCCGTGGCATTGGCGGGATGGCCCTGCACGAGGCGGGCGGGCTGGTGGTGAGCGGACGCAACATCTCCTACAAGCCGGCCGACGGCAGCGCCACGATTACCTTGTTGGACTCCGACCCCGAACACGGCAACGTGGGCTACAACGACATCACCACGGATCACGAAGGGCGCATCTACGCCGGCTCGTTGGGATCGAGTCCGGTATTTTCTGACGGCCGCGCCCCGCAGGCGGGCAATCTGTATCTGATCGGCCTCGACGGCAGGGCGCGCATCGTGGGCCGGGACATTCAGCTCACCAATGGGCTCGGTTTTTCGCCGGATGGTCGCACGCTGTATCACTCCGACAGCCGGCGCAGCGCGGTGTGCTGTTACGACGTCGCCTCAGATGGGTCGTTGGGGGCGAAGCGAACGTTTGTGGAGACCGAGAAGGGCGTACCGGATGGTCTGGTGGTCAGCGAAGACGGCGCGGTGTGGGTGGCGCTCGCCGGCGGCGGCCACGGCGTGGCCGTATTCTCCGCGCAGGGTGCTCAGAGCGATTTCGTCGAAATCCCGACTCCGATGTGCACCAGTGTGTGTTTTGGCGGCGCGGATCTGAAGGATCTGTATATCGTGTCAGGCTCGGACGGTACCGGATCAGACCGCGGTGGTGCCGTCTATCGCCACCGTTGCAGCGTCGCCGGCGTACCCGTGCCGCCGGCGCGCGTGGCGCTTGGCCGAGCGAATTAACTCTATGGTCTGTTCGGATCCATCAGTTTCTGCAGCGAATCCATCAGATTGATGGGCAGCGGGAAGACGATGGTCGAGCTTTTCTCGCCCGCGATCTCCACCAGCGTCTGCAGATAGCGTAGCTGAATGGCCTGAGGTTGTTTGGCGAGTTGTTCCGCGGCTTCCACCAGTTTCATCGAGGCCTGGAATTCGCCTTCCGCGTGAATCACCTTGGCGCGACGCTCGCGTTCCGCCTCCGCCTGCTTGGCGATCGCCCGGATCATGCTCTCATCGATATCGACGTGTTTGATCTCTACGTTCGATACCTTGATGCCCCACTGATCGGTCTGCTGATCCAGGATTTTCTGCAGATCGATGTTCAGCTTGTCGCGTTCCGCCAGTAATTCATCCAGCTCGTGCTGGCCCAGCACCGAACGCAATGTGGTCTGCGCCAGCTGTCCGGTGGCTTCCATATAGTCTTCCACGTTGATGATGGCGCGCTCCGGGTCGACAACGCGGAAATACAGCACGGCGTTCACTTTCACGGAGACGTTGTCGCGGGTGATCAGATCCTGGGTGGGAATGTCGAGCACCAGCGTGCGCAGGTCCACGCGCACCATCTGCTGGACCACCGGAATCAGGATGATGAGCCCGGGTCCCTTGATGCTGTAGAA
>JAQBCT010000325.1:0-4049 GCA_032124855.1 Gammaproteobacteria bacterium | reverse complement strand
GAGCAGCATCTGAGCTTCAGACTCCCGCAGCCACCCGTCATGTCGAACGTGGTCCCCATCAGGATCGCGATGGGTGGAGCGCTGAAGGTGGGGGAGACCGTGCGTCTGCCGGTATTCGATCCGACGAGCCTGAGCACCCGGACGGTCGAAGTGCACGTCGTCGAGCACGACACCTTGTTCGTCACCGATTCGGCGTCTCTCGACCCGGGCACGGGAAGGTGGTCCTCCGCCCACACCGACTCGATACCGGCGTGGAGGATCGCGGAGGTGTTCGGTGGGATCCGGGTCGAGAGTTGGGTGGACGCCGACGGACGCGTGTTGCGCTCGTCGAGCCCGCTCGGCTTCGCGATGGAGCGAACCGAGTACGAGTTGGCGCGGCAGGCCCAGGAGGATGCGCGACTCGTCGACGCGACGTTCGATGACGACGTCATCTTTTCGACGGCCGTACAGAGCAACGTCGACTTCGCCAACGTGGAGGAGCACGAGGAGCTGCGCTTCCGGCTCACGGGCGTGGATCTCGCGGGCTTCCAGCTCGACGGAGGACGCCAGACGCTGCGGGGCGACACGCTCATCGTGCGGCGAGAACGCTGGGACGACGTGGACCCCGGCTACACGCTCCCCTACAGCTTCATGGATCTCCGCGAGGCGCTCGAGCCCGAGCCCCTCATCCAGAGCGACGACCCGCGCATTCGGGATCAGGCGAGGAGCATCACCGTGGCCAGAGCGCAGTGGCGCCAGGACCCGAAGGAAGTGGCGCGACAACTCACGATGTTGTGCATGATGCTCGAGCGCTCCGAAGTAAATCCATTCCAAATGCATGAGATCGCTAGGTGAAAGGCGCCGTGATTCCGCGAGAACCCCGATTATCTGAGCTGCGTGATAGCCGTCGAGTTGCCGTCTTTTACCTTCAGCGTTGGTCTCTTGAATGGACGCCTTTAGGACTTCGACGGCGAGCCCAGCCTCGAAGCCTCTTTCGAACCATTCGAGCTTAAAATTTACCGCCAGCATATTCACGGCATCCAGCGCGCGACCTACTGCGAGAAGGCTGCGCGCCGCGCGGGCTGCCTCGCTGGGTTCCTTGAACCAGTTAATCGGAACCTCTTTCCAGTATGTGTCGCAACATTCTGGACCTACTGCCTCGACGAGATCCCAAACGGCAGGTGACGGGATTAGAGCCTGGGCCACAGTGGCTGCGCCGCGCGCCGACAGAAAATCTGTGCTGTCTTTCGCGCACCAGCGCTTCAGGAACTCTGCTGGCGCCGCATCGTTGCGCGCAGCGGCGAAGCCGCGTACAAGCTCACGTTCCAGAGTCTCCGCGCTGTTTGCGCATCCGCTGAGTAGCATCTTCTCAATCCGAGGCGCGCGCGTACTTTTGCCGAGACAAAAACCAAAGAGACGGGTGTTCTGGAAATGAGGCAGCGCCGTGATGAGCACACTAAGATCGACCCCGTAAAGTTCCTCAATTGCGTCCGCTCTGTCCGCGTCGATCCGCTTTTCCTCCTCCTGCCAGTCGCGCGCGACGTTCGTCGGACGACCGATTTGATATGAAAAGAGCCATCCTAGGCGTTCGAGGGGATCGGCAGGGGCCAGTGAGGCATAGAGCAACTCCAGGCGATCTAGGATCACGCGTGGATACACCCAGTCGACCTTTTCGTCACCGCTGAATTGATTGTGGTGATGCAGCAGAATGCGAAGCCGCGTCCAGAAGGCCAGGCGCGCTTCCCCATTCGTGCGCTGGCCAAAGGATTCGGCCTCTCGCAGAACGCGCTCCCTGAGATCCGGGTCCAGCGCTCTTAGATTGGAGAGGAGAAATTCCCAGCGCTTTATGTCTTCCCCCACCGCTTTGAACAAGCGCTCGGCAATGCTTTGGACTTCCGCCCAGTAGCCCGGGGGTATTGTGAGCCGACGGCTCTGCTCTGGTGCCCAGTCGCGTAGGTCAGGTCGCGCGGTCGGCGAGGTGATCATCGAGCCCGTTGGCATCAGTGCCTCGCCCAGATTCCAGCCTGCCTTCGCATAGCGGCTCAGGATCGTAGAGAAGAGGGCCGTGCGCTGCTGTGTGTTCAGCCGGCATTGCGGGTTGGCCGGGTGCAGAACTTCAGCAAGTGAATTGCCCGGGCGATTGGCATAAGTACCGCCAGGGTCGCGTTCGGCGAGGGCCGCGAGCGCCAGAGCGGCTCGACCTACTGCGTCCGGCGACCATGTGAGGATTTCGAGCGCCCAAAGGAGGTCGGAGTGAAGACAACCTCCGAATACGCCGCCTTCTTCCTCGAAAAGCTCAAGTACCTGCGGTTGCGCTAAGACGAGGTCCGCTTCGAGCCCCGAGAGGAACGCGTCAGGCGAGGCTTCGGCGAGCTCTCTGAGCTCGTCCCGGATCCGACGCCAGAAGCCAGGATCGCCACGTTTTGCGAAAATCGCGCGGCAAGTGTTGTCGATCCAGCTTTGCGCACGATCGCCGGAATAGCAGGCTGAGTCGTCTCTCCCAAGTACAGCAGCATGCACCAAGCCCGACGAAAGACCTGTGCGCAGACGGTTCGAATGTACCCGGCGCTTGTCGTGTACGTTCGCCATCCAGCGCTCTTCCGGCGGAAGCTCGAAGCGAGGGTCGCCTTCAAGAAGTACGTCTCGGGCGGCTTGAAGGAAGGTATCCCACTGCCGCCGCGTGAGGACCGCCTCTAAGAGTTTCCATGCCGTGCTGCGCGCATATACCTTCCAGATTGATCCCCCGTGGCTCATCAATGGTGATGGACCCGACTGGTAGGGCGTCAGCGCACGGATGAACGCCTCATAGTCAACACCCGCGATTGTTGAGACAGTCGCCTTGTCGGCCTCGTTCCGCTCGTCCCATTCACCGATGAGGACGGCCGCGGCGACAGAGACTGACATTGGCGCCGACGCCCATGCGGGTGGCGGAGGTTCGACAAGAAGTAGCGTGTGACGCACACGCTCCAGATAGCCTCCAGCTTCTTCGCAGCGCCGGTGCGCATCGTTTCGATCCATGCCGAGCGTCGCGAGATGCTCGACAAGTTGCGTGATCGATTGCGTACCAAGTTCGATCGCTTCGGGGCTGTTCCCGCGGCTCGTCTTTACGACGACGCGATGATGGGGAAAGGTTGCGCCCTGGAGGTTGCCTGAGGCGAGCACGATCAACGATCGATTGGTTGCCGCAAGCTGCCGCAAGCCCGTGTCCGAATCTACCCAGACTGCTTTCGAGAAGGCTGCTTCTTGCTCCGCTTCTGCTAGCGTCTTGATACAGGCTCCAACAAATGCGGCGCCTTCTACAGTGGTAGTTGCAGAAATCTCGATCGCGGTGGGCGGGCCTTGCAGCAGGTTGAGAAGCTTCGCGCGTTGTGCGTCACGGCCGATGAGTAGCCCTGCGAGATCAAATGCGGGTCGCGACGCCGACGTGTAGGCTGCGCATTGGGCTTCGAGGCCGCGCGCGCCAACCGGGACAACCCCAAGTACGGGACCTAGCCAGACAGAGACCCCGGGTGCGCTCTCAAGCCATTGCGCGAGGTTCTCTGCATCAAAGGCGATGACATTTTTCCAATTTCCTTCGGCGCGCCTTGATTCGGCCCACGCCACCTTCCCAGGCCAGTTTCGCGGTGTGACGAATACGAAGGTGGCCTGATCCCTGACGACGCCGCGTGGATCGGCGGTGCGCTTTTCGTAATCCTCGTCCGCCTTTTCCTTCGGGTCTTTGCCGGTGCCGAGTTCCCATACAGAGAACCCGTCCGGCACACAAGGCGAGCCTTCGTCAGCTAACACTTGGCCATCCCAACCGGCGAGGCGAATTGCCTCGTCTGCCGGGAAATCCACGTTCTTCAACTTCAGGCCCGTGGCATGGACCAGACGGCGAACGAGGCGGGGGAACTCAGGTGGGGATGCATCGTCTGCGTCAGGCCTCCGTTGTTGCACAGGTCGTGGAGCTTTGCAGCGACAGGGACCGCGGTTGTCCCAACCAAGGTTCCATCAGCGGGGAAGACCGTCTCGACCGTCTGGTTGACGCCGATCAGATTGACCCGGTCCTCGTTGTTGATGGTGCCGAGGAC
>JAQBCT010000324.1:0-13725 GCA_032124855.1 Gammaproteobacteria bacterium | reverse complement strand
CCGGAGTACTTTTCGCGCATGAGGCACCTTCTGACGCGTCGTGCGCGAAAAGTACTCCGGTCCCTTACTCCGACCCCCTTGGCTCCGACCCCCTCTCTACGCGCGCAGAAACGTGGCTATTTCCTGTGCCAGGCGTTCCGGTTCGTCGAAATGCACCATGTGCCCGGCTGTTTCGAACTCGATATGACGGGCGTCGGCGAAGCAGGCGAGGCGTGCGTGCAGGTCCGCGGTTTCGAAGCGGCCATCCCAGTCAGGGATCGGCATCTGGCCAACCCAGTATTCATGTGCGCGTCCCCCGGTGATGACCAGCGTGGGACAGCTGATGGCGCGCCAGCTGGTCTGATTCTGCTGCTGACTCACGCCCAGCCAGATCTGTGCCACGCGCGGATCGAATTTCCAGTACACGCCGCCGTCTTCGCTGGTCTCGGTACCGTGGCTTGCCAGCCAACGAGCCCGTTCGGGGGCGAGCCCGGGATTGTTGATCAACAGGCGCTGTGTGGCGAATTCGATCCCCGGCATGGCACGCCCGCGCGAGGGCAGTGCGGCCAGGTCGAGCATGCGCTGGCCTTGTGCCGGCATTGCCGCCGGGGTGTCGGCATCGATGGGGCGCAGTGGCGGCCCGAGGCCCTCCACGAGAATCAGCCGGCGCACGTCGCCGCTGAAGAGGGCGGCATAGCCGGCCGCGATCTGCCCGCCCAGGCTGTGGCCGAGCACAGCAGGCCGCTGCAGCTGCAGCGTGTGCGCCACGCAGTGCAGGTCGTAGACGAACTGCCAGAAGGTGTAGCCGCCCGGATTGTCGCTGTCGCCATGGCCTCGCAGGTCGGGCAGCACCACGTAGTGCTGCTCGGCCAGTGGCTCGGCTACCGCAAGCAGGCTCGCCGCGACATCTCTGATGCCGTGCACCATCAGTAGGGCGGGGTTCGCGGGGTCGCCCAATGTGTGCACATTCAGCTCGGCATTGAGCGACGCGACGCGGCGCTGCGCGTGGTGTGGCATCTGTGCCTCGAGATCGGGTGAGTGTCAGCGATCGACTTTCAGCGGGGCGAACTGCGGCGGCCGTCGTTCCATGAAGGAACGCACACCCTCCCGGAAATCGCTGCGCTTGAGACTGGCTGCCATCAGCGTATTGGTGTCGCGCATGGCATCGCCGAGTTCCATGTTCAGATGGCGGTACACCTGCTGCTTCATCACCATCAGCGACATCGGCGCCGAGGTCTGGGCGAGTTGCCTGATGTAGGCGCTGGCGTCGCTGGCGGCGCAGCCCGGTTCGCATAGCCGCTCGGCGAGGCCCAGGCGGTCGGCTTCCACGCCATCGAATTTCCGGGCGCTCCACAACAGATCCAGCGCCCGTCCCGGGCCGATCAGGCGCGGCAACATCCAGCTGACGCCGTGCTCTGCCACCAGTCCGCGTTGCGAAAATGCGGTAGTGAACTTCGCCGACGAGTCGACGAAACGCATATCACACAGTAACGCGAAACAGAAACCGAGACCCGCACAGGCACCATTCACCGCCGCCAGCAGCGGTTTGCGCAGCGACAGCAGATAGGAATAGGTGACCTGAAAGTTCTCGCCCATCGACGGGTCGCCAGGACTTGCGTCGAGGCTTGCGAGATCGTCACCTGCATCGCGGCCGCCACCTGAGATGTCGTTCAGCGCATTTATATCCATGCCGGCGCAGAAACCGCGCCCCGCTCCGGTGAGCACGATACCCACCACCCGTTCATCGGCCTCCGCAGCGGCGAGCGCATGGCGGATCTCCGCGAGCATGCGTGTGGTGAACGCATTCAGATTGTCGGGCCGGTTCATCGTGATGGTGGCGACGGGTGCATCCACCGCATACAGAATGTCCTGATACATAACGTCATTCCTTGGGGAGATGGTGGCCAGCGTAGCCAAATCGGGCGACGGCTGCGAGCGCAGGCCTGCCTTTCTTCGGTAACATCTGTCGCGTTGCAAGTGGAACGAATGTGCCGGTGAGCCGTGGCCTGATTGGATTTCTGATTTTCCTTGCCGTCGTCGTTGTGTCCTTCGCGACCGTCGCTTATTTGCTGGGTCCCAATGTGCTGCGCTTTGCGTTTCACGAAGAGCGCCGTACGGCGCCGGTGGTCATGGTGGAACTGCTGGATTTTGCCGATGCGGCGGTCGAGGAGAATTATCGCCAGGTCATCGCCGGCCCGCTCGGAACGCTCATCGAGGCATTCGGTGGGCAGCGCGTCTGGTCGGTGCGGGCCAGCAACGTCATTGCAGGCCGGCCCTCGGATGGCTGGAGCCGGTTGGAGCTGACGCAATATCCGTCGCGCATGGCGGTGGTGGATCTGGTCACCAGCGCGGATTATCGCGCGCTCGGTTCGCAGCGAGAGGCGGCTCTGCGGCGCTTTGCCGTGCTGGCGGCTACCGCCGAAACGCCGTTCGCCGACCCGGCCATGGGGGCGTACGCGGTGCGCTTCGTCACGGTCGCAGACGCCGCTGCCCTGGCGGCATACGAGGCCCAATGGACCGCCGAGGAAGCATCGATGCTGGCGCGCCACGGCGGCCGCCTGACGTGGCGTGCCTCCCTCAATCCGTTGATCGCCGAGCCGTCGCAGCGCTTCGACGTGATGCTGGTCTACGGCTTCACCGATGCAACGGCTTGCGCGGCTTGGGCCGACGATCCGGAGCGTGCCACGCTGCAGACCATGCAGCGGCGATTGTTCGGCCGCGACGTGGTATTGCTGACCGGGTCGGCCGCACCTGATCGCCCCGGGCCGCTCGACATCCAGAATTGAGTCTGCTTTCATCCACCTGCTTTGGCTCTTTGGCCGGATACCTTTCCAGCGTGAACCAGCGGCGTGGGACGCCTGGATCACTGCATTGGCGCTAACAAAACGAGTAAGGGGATGGATACATGTCGATGATTCTCAACGACGAGCAGAATATGCTCAAGGATACCGCCAAGGATTTCTGCGCCAGCAATGTGCCGATTGCACAGCTGCGCAAATTGCGCGACGACGACAGTAAGGACGGCTTCGACCGGGCAACGTGGGCGAAGATGGTGGAACTCGGTTGGGCCAGCATTCCATGGCCGGAGCAATATGGTGGCCTGGCATTCGGCTACAAGGGACTGGGTGTCGTCACGGAAGAAACGGGCCGCACGCTCGCGGCGAGCCCGCTGATCAGCACGGTCTGGTTGAGCGGCACCGTGATCAATCTCGCGGGCAGCCCGACGCAAAAGAACGAGTTGCTCAACGGCATTGCGGCGGGTGAGCTGGTCGTGGCACTTGCGCTGGAGGAATCCCATCGCCACGCGCCGTATCAGATCGCCACCAGGGCGCGCGAAAAAGACGGCGTCTACAAAATCAGCGGCAAGAAGACCTTCGTACTCGACGGACACGTGGCAGATAAGTTGATCGTGGTGACGCGCACCGCCGGCAAGAAGGATGCGCGCGACGGTCTGACCTTGTTTCTGATCGACCGCAAGACCAAGGGCGTCAAGGTGACGCGAACGAAAATGGCTGACAGCCGCAACGCAGCCAATATCCAGTTTCGCGCGGTCAGGGTCACGCCGGACCAGGTACTCGGCACGATGGGGGGCGGTGCCGACGTGCTCGATCGCGCGCTGGATGCGGCGCGCATCGGATTGGCCGCAGAAATGCTGGGCTCAACGCAGGAATGTTTCGATCGTACGGTGGCCTACCTGAAGGAACGCGAGCAGTTCGGTGTGCCGATCGGTTCGTTTCAGGCTCTCAAACACCGCGCTGCCGATATGTTCTGCGAGGTCGAATTGTCAAAGTCTGTCGTGCTCGAGGCGCTGTCCGCACTGGACGATGGCCGCGACGCGAAGGAAGTGGCCAAGCTCGCGAGTCTCGCCAAGACGAAGGTGGGCGAAACGTTCACGCGGGTCTCGCGCGAGGGTGTGCAGATGCATGGCGGCATCGGTATGACCGATGAGTTCGACATCGGCTTCTTCATCAAACGATCCGCGGTAGCCGAACAGACCTTCGGCGACGTGAACTTCCACCGTAACCGTTACGGAGAACTGGAAGGCTACTGAGTCGCGTTTCTAGCGGTGCCGCCGCGTTTGGATCGATCTGGCGGAATCTGCATCAGATGTCCCACCTGCCTGGGGCGGGGCAGCCCTGCCTGATCTCGCATCAGGGCGCCGATGCGGCTTTGAATCTCGGCGGAAAAAGGCGCCGCCTTGCGGGTGCGCATATCGACATGCAGCGACATCTGCTCTGACGTGGCGGCCAGCGTGTTCTGCGTAGCGTGGTACATCTGCGCGAACAGATGCAGCCGCTTTTCATCCCAGTCGAGCAGCTGAAATGTCACGCGCAGCGGGTCGTCGAGTTTCACCTCCTCGATATACGTCACGTGAATTTCCACCGTGAAGCACGACCCCGCGCCGGTGCGCACGTAGTCGGCTCCGATACCCAGCCCGTCGAATACGTGGTCCAACGCCTGGTCGAATACCAGGTTGTAGTAGGCCATGTTCATATGGCCGTTGTAGTCGATCCAGGCGGGTTCGACACGACGTTGTGGACAGACGATCGGGTGGCTCAAGATGTGCTCCTTTCACGGGATGATCAGACGATGCAACCAGATCGCCATGCGCCGGCGAACGGCATTGCGTTTGCCGCGGCACTTGCCTTCTGGCTGAAACTGGGTTGCATCAGTTTCGGGGGGCCAGCGGGTCAGATTGCGATCATGCATCAGGAATTGGTGGAACGCCGCCGCTGGATTTCGGAGCGCCGCTTTCTGCACGCGTTGAACTATACGATGGTGCTGCCCGGTCCCGAGGCGCAGCAGCTTGCCACCTATCTGGGCTGGCTGATGCACGGCACGCTTGGCGGGATCGTCGCAGGTGCGTTGTTCGTGCTGCCGTCGCTGGTGCTGTTGCTGCTGCTGTCATGGATCTATCTGACGTTTGGTGACGTGTCGATGGTGGCCGGTGTGCTCTATGGCATCAAACCGGCAGTGGTAGCCATCGTTGCGTTTGCGGGTTTTCGAATCGGGTCACGCGTGTTGAAAAACTGGGCGGTGCGCGCGCTGGCCATCCTTGCATTTACCGCGATCTGGATCGGCGGCGTCCCGTTTCCGGCGATCGTGATCGGCGCGGCATTGCTGGGCGCCATTGGCGCGTGGCTGCGCATGCCGCAGTTCGCACCTGATTCCGCCAGTCACTTGAGACGCAGTGAGACGGCTGGACGTGCGCTCATCGATGACGATACTCCGGTGCCGGCGCACGCTCGCTTCAGCGTCCTGCGACTCAGTATCATCGTTGGGACGGGCGTATTGCTGTGGTGTGGCGCGATGGCCGCGCTCGTCGAAAGCTACGGAATCGACTCGCCGTTACCGCAGATCGGCTGGTTTTTCACCAAGGCGGCGCTGCTGACCTTCGGTGGCGCCTACGCCGTGTTGCCTTATGTTTATCAGGGCGCCGTGGTGGAACATGGCTGGCTGACGGCGTTGCAGATGATCGATGGTCTGGCGTTGGGCGAGACCACGCCCGGGCCGTTGATCATGGTGGTGACCTACGTCGGATTCGTTGCGGGCTGGAGTCGTGAGGTGCTGGGCGGTGACAGCCCGGCGCTGGGCGGCGTGCTGGCGGCGTGTGTCGCCACGTTCTTCACCTTCCTGCCGTCGTTTCTTTTCATCCTCGCCGGTGGGCCCGCGGTGGAGGCGAGTCGCAACGATCTGCGGGTGACAGGACCGTTGCTGGCGATCACGGCGGCGGTGGTGGGGGTCATCGTAAATCTGGCGCTGTTTTTTTCGTATCACGTGCTGTGGCCCGCCGGATTCGATGGTGCATTCGAATGGGCCGCGCTGGTCATCGGGTTGGCGGGCGCGATGGCGCTGTGGCGATCGGTGGGTGTGATTGCCGTGATCGTGGGTGCCGCGGTGCTGGGCGCGCTCTGGCACAGCGTTGCGGCGTTGTGACGATGCCGGCATGATCCTTCGTCACGTTTGAACGGTTTGCGTCATGTCTGTCCCCGCCCTCGCATTCACGACCAAACTCAGTTATGGCGTCGGGCAGGCTGCCGAGGGATTGAAGAACGGCGCGTTCGGCATCTTCCTGCTGTTCTACTACAACCACGTACTGGGACTATCGGGCACGCTCGCCGGCCTCGCGCTTGGGATCGCGCTGGTATTCGATGCGGTGACAGATCCGCTGGTGGGTTCGCTGTCGGATAACTGGCGTTCGCGGCTGGGGCGACGCCACCCGTTCATGTACACAGCCATCATCCCGCTGGCGATTTCGTTCTACTTTCTGCTGGCGCCGCCCGCGCTGAGTGAGACCGGTCTGTTCTTCTGGCTGCTCACGTTTGCGGTGCTGGCACGCGGCGCCATGACGCTGTACTACGTCCCGCATGTCGCGCTGGGCGCAGAACTATCCAGCAACTTCGAGGAGCGCACGAATATCGTGGGCTACCGGCAGTTCTTCGGTACGTTTGGGGGCCTGCTGGCGGTAGTGATCGGATTTGGCGCGTTCTTCGCCAGCACGCCGGAGTTTCCGCAGGGTCAGTTCAATGCGGCTGCCTATGCACCGTATGCGCTGACGCTGTCCGTGCTGATGTCGCTGGCGATATTTGCATCTGCCTGGGGTACGCGCGGTCAGATTCCCCGTCTGCAGCAGCCGCGCGGCCAGGCGCAGTTGGTGAGCGCATTTGGTGCGCTGCTGCGGATGGTGCGCGAATCCATCGAGGCTCTGGGCAATCGATCGTTCCGCTGGATGTTCTTCGGCATTCTGGTCGTCTTTCTCATGGTGGGTGTCGATGGTGCGCTGAATCTCTACATGAACACTTTTTTCTGGGAGTTGCGTTCGAGCGATCTGCTGTATTTCTACATCGCAGGTCCGGTGGGCGTGATGATCGGTGCCACCTTCGCGGGCAAGCTCAATCATTGGTTCGACAAGAAGCCGTCGGTGGTGTGGGGCACAGCGTGGTGGTCTGCGTGTCAGATCGTGCCGGTGCTGTTGCGCATGCTCGACTGGTTTCCTGACAACGGCACTTCGACGCTGGTCGTCACGCTGGTCGTCATCAAGTTCGTGCAGGGGGTGGGTGTCGTGCAGGCGCTGGTGACGTTTGGTTCGATGGTTGCGGATATGGCCGATGAGCATGAGCTCAAACACGGCAAGCGCCAGGAAGGGATCTTCTTCGCGGCCGCATCATTTGCGAACAAATGCACCACCGGTGTGGGCAATATCGTGGCGGGCGTCGCGCTCGATCTGATCGCCTGGCCGCGCGGTGCGCACATCCAGAGCGCGGCGGATGTGCCGCAGGAGACGATCTTTCAGCTCGGACTGATCTACGGTCCCGTCGTTGCGGGATTCTCGGTGGTCTGCGTGTGGTGTTACGGGCACTATCACCTCACACGCGGCCGTCACGAGGAAATCATGGCGGCGTTGGCAGCACGCCGCGCATCTGAAGACTCAGCGGAGGCAGCATGACCATCACTGGCGCCGATCTGGCCTATCGCGCGTTGCGCGCGCTCGATGTGACGCATGTATTCGGCATCGTCAGTGTGCACAACATCCCCATCTACGATGCCATCCTGCGCCACGGCGGCATCACGCCCATCGATATGCGCCACGAACAGGCGGCAGTTCATGCAGCGGATGCCTACGCGCGCAGCACGGGTCGATTGGGTGTGGTCATCACCAGCACCGGACCCGGTGCCTGCAATGCGGTACCCGGTCTATTCGAAGCGGGCTTTGCGTCGTCGCCGGTGCTGATGCTCACCGGGCAGATCGACACGCCGTACCTGGGCAAGGGAAAGGGCTTTCTGCACGAAGCTGAACGGCAGTTGGCGATGCTGCGCACGGTCACGCGTCGCTCAGAGTGCGTCCGTCGCGTTGAGGAAATCGGTGAGGTGATCACGCGGGTGGCACACGACGTGCTGACGGGCCGGCCCCAGCCCGGTGCCGTGGAAATTCCGATCGATCTGCAATATCAGACCGTGAGCGACACTGCAGTGACGGCCGCTGCGAAGCCTGCTGCGCGTGTTGATCCGGTTGCCGTCAGCGATGCAGCGCGGTTGATCGGCGCGACCACGCGCCGCGTCATCTGGGCGGGCGGCGGTGTCATCAGCGGCGACGCGAGCGCGGCCCTGCAGAACCTCGCCGAAGCGCTGGCTGCTCCGGTGTTCACATCGGGCAATGGTCGCGGTGCCATCGCCGAGGATCATCCCCTGGCGATGGGACCGTTAACGGCGCAGGCCGAAATGCGCGCCACGCTTGGTGCCGCCGAACTCGTGATCGCCGTGGGCGCGCGATTTCAAGGCGGGACTACGGCGAATTGGAATCTGCCCCTGCCGGGGAAACTGCTGCACATCGACGCAGACCCCGGCGTGATCAATCGGAACTATGCCGCCGATGTCGCAATAGTAGGCGGAGCGAAGCCTGCCCTGGCGGCTCTGCTGGGCGCATTGAACGCGGAACCCGGCGACAGTGAGTTTCTCGCTGCTGCCCAACGGGCCCGCGATGGCGCGCGTGCCGCCATCCGCGAACAGATGGGTCCGGATCATCAGCGCATCATGGACACCATTCGCGCGCTGCTGCCGCGTGGCGGGAACGTCGTGCGCGATGCAACGGTGCCGGCCTACATCTGGGGCAACCGGTTGCTGCCGATCCTCGTGCCACGCACATCGCTCAGTACGACGTCGGCTGCGATCGGCCCGGGACTGCCGCTTGCCGTCGGCGCTGCCGTGGCAACGGGCGAGAAGACGGTGGTCATCCAGGGCGATGGCGGTTTCATGCTGCATATCGGCGAGCTCGCAACCGCTGCCCAGTACCAGTTGCCGATCATCGTCTGTCTGTTCAATGACGGCGGCTATGGCGTGTTGCGCGCCATTCAGCAGATGCGCTTCGACGGTCGCAACACGGGCGTGAATATCAAAACGCCGGACTTCGTGAAGGTGGCGCGGGGCATGGGCGTGCATGCCGAGGCGGTTGGAAGTGCCGGCGAATTTGAAGCCGCGTTCGAGCGGGCCGTTGCGCACAGTGGACCCGTACTGCTCGACATCGATATGAGCGCCCTTGAGCCGATGGGCGATCTGTTCGGGCGCCCGCGTCGCAACTGAGCAATGACTGCCGAACCGGACGAATCGCCGCTGCCGAAATTTCCGTCCAAGGCAAAACGCGGTCGGTTGCGACGTCACATCGAAGAGTCGATCGGCAGCGCACGCCGCGTCGCTGAGGAGCCGCGCAAGATCCCGACGCTGCTGCGCAACGGCCTGCTGGGCATCTGGCGCACGCGTGGTGGCGGCTTCTATGGCCTTGGATATGTGATCTGCTTCGTCGTCCTCGAAGTACGGATGTTCGTGGGTGATGTCGAGACCAGCGACGGCGTCGTCAGCTTCGTGGTCATGGAAGTGCTCGGCTTCATTTTCCGTTTCACCGTGCAATCTTTTATCAATGGCCTGCTGGCCTTCCTGTGGCCGTTCTTTGTCATCGAACAGTTCGATGTTGCCGGCGCAATCGCAATCGTCGTTGCGTGGATTGTCTTTCAACGATTGATCAAGCCACGCATCGACGCATGGATACCAGAAATGAAATCGGGAGATCTGCGATGAATGGTGCCGAGTCTTTGATCCGATCGTTCGCCGACGCCGGCGTGGATTGCTGCTTTGCCAATCCTGGAACCTCCGAGATGCACCTGGTGCAGGCTATTGACGCAGTTCCGAGCATGCGCGCAGTGCTGGCGCTGTTCGAAGGTGTCTGCAGTGGCGCCGCGGATGGCTATGCACGCATGCGCGGCGTGCCGGCACTGACGCTGCTGCATCTCGGCGCGGGTCTTGGCAACGCCATTGCGAATCTGCACAACGCGCGTCGTGCGGACACACCCCTTGTCAATGTCGTGGGGGATCACGCGATTCATCACGTGGCCTTTGATGCGCCCCTGACCAGCGATATCGAAGCAGTGGCCAAGCCGGTTTCCGCCTGGATCCGCACGTCGCGTACATCGGAGGGTGTTGCCATGGACGGTCGTGAGGCCGTGGCGGCCGCGCTGGCAGCGCGACCGAATGGCCTGGGCAATGTGGCGACACTCATCGTGCCGGCGGACTGTGCCTGGGGAGAGGGCCGGTTCGTGGCGCGCGGGGCTGTCGACGGCGCGCTGCGCACGGTGGTACCGGACGATGTCATTGCGACTGCGGCACCGCTGATCGACGCCGACACGATGCTGTTGCTCGACGGCGATGCGCTGTCTGCGGCGGGGCTACTGGCCGCGGCGCGCGTCTCGGCGCGTACCGGCTGCCGGTTGTTCACCACCACTTTCCCGGCGCGCGTGGAATCCGGCCCCGGTCTGCCTGCGGTGGCCCGCATGCCGTATTTCCCCGAGCAGGTGCTCGAAACGCTGAAGGGCGTCCGGCGCCTTCTGCTGGTCGGTGCCGAACCGCCGGTGAGCTTTTTCGCCTACCGCAATCTGCCCAGCAGTCTGGTGCCTGACGGTTGTGCAGTGGTGCGTCTGGCGCATCGCCATGAAGCTGCCGCGGACGCACTCGTGGCGCTTGCGGATGCGGTGGGTGCACCGGTGCAGGGCAAATTGATCGAGACCCAGCGTGGCGAACTACCCGACGGGGCGCTCAACACGTCGCATGTCGCGCGCATCCTCGCAACACTCGCCCCCGAGAACTGCATCGTTGCCACCGACTCGGGCGGCGGCGGGGCGGCGTACCCCGTCATGCAACGATCGGTGCGCCACAGCTGGTTGAATGTCACCGGCGGCGCCATTGGCCAGGGCGGCCCTGCCGCGACGGGTGCGGCCATCGCCTGCCCGGATCGTCAGGTATTTGCATTGCTGGGCGATGGCGGGGCGATGTACACGATCCAGTGCCTGTGGACCCAGGCGCGCGAGCAGACGAAAGTCGTAACGGTTATTTTCTCGAACCGCGCCTACAACATTCTCGAAGTGGAATACCGTCGTCTGGGCATCAACGACATCGGCGCCACCGCGGCGAGTCTGTTCGACCTGTCCCGCCCCGCCATCGACTGGGTAGGTCTGGCCCGCAGCCTCGGGGTGCCGGGCGCGCGCGCCGATACGTGCGAGGCGTTCGCCACGGCGCTGCGCGCGGGCATCGCTTCCGACGGCCCGTATCTGATCCAGGCCGACATCGCTTAGCCTCACCAGTGCGCAGGCAGCTCCATCAGCCCGCGCAGCGTGATGGTGGGCTTCCACCGGGGATTCTCAATATTGTCGAGTTCCAGGTTCGGCAGGCGCGCCAGGAGTTCGCCGAACGCTTCAGCCCCCTCGATGCGGGCGAGTTGCGCGCCCAGGCAGTGATGAATGCCACCGCCGAACGACAACGGCTTGATGTTCTGCCGCGTCACATCGAGACGATCCGGATTATCGTAAACGTCCGGGTCGCGATTGGCAGCGCCGACGATCGTCATCACCTGCGCGCCGGCCGCGATGGATTGTCCGGCGACGTCGGCGTTGCTCAGCGCCGTGCGTCCGGTCAACTGCACGGATGAGTCGTACCGCAGCAGTTCTTCGACCGCGTTCGGAATCAGGGTCGGATCGTCGCGCAACCTGCGCAATTCGTCGCGATTGCGAAACAGCGCCAGGAGCCCGTTGCCGATCAGATTAACGGTTGTCTCGTGACCGGCGCCGAACAGCAGCGCCACGTTCGCACTCAGTTCTTCGCGTGTCAGTTTGCCGTGCTCGGTTTCGGACTGAACCATGGCCGTCAGCAGATCGTCGGTAGGGCTGCGGCGTCGCTCGTCGCACAGCGCATCGAAGTACTGGGCGTTGGCCAGCGTATCGCGATTGGCCTTGTCCAGTTCGTCTGCCGACATTGGCGTTGGATCGAGAATGCGCCCGGCGGCTTCGTCGACAGCGGTGAAGCGCTGTCGATCGGCGGCAGGGATGCCCAGCATCGTACAGATCACTTCGATGGGCAGCTGGCGGGCGAATGACGTCATCAGGTCGCCGCGGTCGGTCGCTTGCATCGTGTCGATCAGCCGTCGCGCGATGTCGCGGATCTGGGTGCGCAGCTTTTCGATGCTGCGCGCATCGAATGCTTTCACTACCAGCTTGCGCAGGCGCGTGTGATCCGGAGGATCCGCCACCAGCATCATGCGCGACAGGCTCGCCCACGCGGGTATCGACATATAGTCTTCACCGACGCTCTCGCGCATGCGCCGGTCGTTGTCTATGCCGAAGCGCTTGTCGCGCAGCACTGTGGCGCAGTCGTCATAGCGCACCGTAATCCAGTCGTTGGTGCCCGGAATCTTGAACAACGGATTGGATTGTCGGATGGCCCGATAGGTCGGGTATGGATCGTCAATGAATTCTGGGGTAAACAGGTTGCCAAGAACGGGGGATGTCGATTCGCTCATTCCTCGAAAGTCTCCAGACGAACAGGTCGCAGTATAGCGACCCACGAAGGAAGCTGACGTGAAGCAGGCATTGGTCTTGGGTGGTGGCGGTGTCGTGGGCATCGCGTGGGAAACCGGCATCGTCGCGGGATTGCTGGATAACGGAGTGGATCTGCGCCACGCCGAGGCGATCATCGGTACATCGGCGGGCAGCATCATCGGCACGAGGCTCGCGGCCGGGCATGATCTGCGCCAGGCCGAGTCACGCACCGCGATTCCGATCCCGCCTGTTGAGGGCGGCCCCGACATGGCTGTATTGGCGAAGGTCTTCGGCCGCTGGACGTCTGCGGCCACCGTTGATGATGCGTTTCTGCGGGAGATCGGTGCGCTGGCCGGGCAGGCTCGCACGCCGGCCGAGGCAGACTGGATTGCCGCTGCCGGCGGTGGTGCGTCTGTTGCGCAGTGGCCGCACGATCGGTTGCGGCTGATTGCGGTGGATATCGAGTCGGGTGCGCTGGGCGTGCACGACCGCGCCAGCGGGGCTGAACTTGAGCGCGCCATCGCAGCATCCTGTGCGATTCCCGGTATGTTTCCTCCTGTGGCCATCAATGGCCGCCGTTTCATGGATGGTGGTGTGCGCTCGGGCACCTCAGCGGATCTGTTGGTCGGGGACGCCCCTGAGCAAGTCGTGGTAATCGCCCCCATCACCACCGGCACGGCCGGGTTCGGCGCGCTGGCCGATCGCAGCCTCGATGCGGAGATCGGACAACTGCACGCCGTGGGTAGCCACGTGACGCGCATCGTCCCGTTGGAGGTGGAGCAGGCCGCGTTTGGTCCGAACCTGATGGATGCGAGCCGTGCCAGCGCCGCGCAGCAGGCTGGTTATGATCGTGGCGTGGCGATGGCTGAGGTATTGCGCCGCGTCTGGAAGTGAACGAAGCAAGGAGGATCGATGAGCCGCGAATCACGTCTACACATTCCCCATCCGCCAGCGCGCCCCGGCGCGGCGCCTGACTTCAGTTATCTGGAAACCTCGCCTGCCGGCGCTGTCGCGCGACCGGACGTTCATGCGCGCGTGCGCGACATCGAATCCCTTGCCACTTCCCTGGTGCGGGTACTCGATGATGATCACGCTGCGGTGGGGCCGTGGCATCCGCACCTGGATGCGCACGAACTGCAGATCGGGCTGCGGCATATGTTGCTGACGCGCATCTTCGACGATCGTATGACGCGCATGCAGCGCCAGGGGCGCATTTCCTTCTACATCAAATCCACGGGTGAGGAAGCCGTTTCGGTGGCGCAGTGTATGGCGCTGCGACCGGCGGATATGTTGTTCCCTTCGTATCGCACCCAGGGATTGCAGATCGCCCGCGGCCGCTCGCTGGTGGATTTGATGTGCCAGTGCCTGTCCAACACCCGCGACATGTGCA
>JAQBCT010000323.1:0-4835 GCA_032124855.1 Gammaproteobacteria bacterium | reverse complement strand
GTGCTGATCGAGACCATGCTGAAGCGCCTGTTCCGCGAGGTGCTGCATGTCGAACTGGCACCGTTTCCTGTGTTGGCGTATGCCGACGCTATGCGCGATTACGGCAGCGACAAACCGGATCTGCGCAACCCGCTGGTGCTCGTCGATATCGCTGACCTCGTTGCCGACGTCGACTTCAAAGTGTTCAAGGGACCGGCCAACGATCCGGCCGGACGTGTGGTCGCCCTGCGCGCGCCGGGTGCGGCGCGGCTGTCGCGCAAAGATCTCGATGGTTATGCGGAATTCGTGGGGCGCTACGGTGCCAAGGGTCTCGCCTATATAAAGGTGAACGAGCGCGCGCGCGGCGCCGAAGGATTGCAGTCGCCGATCCTGAAATTTCTGCCCGAGGCCACCGTGAACGCGGTGCTCGATCGCACCGGGGCGGTGGACGGCGATGTGGTGTTTTTCGGCGCCGATGCGGCCAGCGTGGTCAACGACGCGCTGGGTGCGCTGCGTAATCAGCTGGGCGCGGACCTGGGGCTCATTGAGGATGCGTGGGCGCCGTGCTGGGTGGTGGACTGGCCGATGTTCGAACGCGGCCGCGAAGGGCGTCTCGATGCGATGCATCACCCATTCACCAGTCCCTCCTGCAGCGTGGAGGAAATGTTGGCGTCTCCGGAGAGCGCTCGTGCGCGCGCCTACGACGTGGTGCTCAACGGCCATGAAGTGGGTGGCGGTTCGATCCGGATTCATCGCAATGAGATGCAGCGAGCGGTATTCGAAATCCTCAATCTGGGCCAGGAGGCGGATATCCGTTTCGGATTCCTGCTCGATGCGCTGACCTACGGCGCGCCGCCGCATGGCGGCATCGCGTTGGGGGTGGACCGACTGGTGATGCTGATGGTTGGCGCGAGCTCGATCCGCGACGTCATCGCGTTCCCGAAGACGCAGACGGCATCGTGTCCATTGACGGGCGCGCCCAGTGTGGTGGACGAACACCAGCTGCGGGATCTGCACATCCGGTTGCGTTAGCGTCGTGGCGCGCATCCTCGGCATCGACCCCGGATCGCGTGCCACCGGATATGGCGTGATCGACGTGGCAGGCGGGAAGTGTGTGTACGTGGCCAGCGGCTGCATTCGCACCACAGAAGGCGAGTTCGCGGGCCGTGTGGGTGAAATCTATAGCGGTGTGACGACATTGATCGCCGAGCATGCACCCGACGCAGCTGCGATTGAGCAGGTATTCATGGCGCGCAACGCCAGCTCTGCGTTGAAGCTGGGACAGGCCCGCGGTGCGGCGATTGCGGCACTCGTCAGTGCCGGTCTGCCTGTCGCTGAATATGCGGCGCGGCGCGTGAAACAGGCTGTCACCGGCACCGGTGCTGCGACCAAGGGGCAGGTACAACACATGGTCTGTCGGCTGCTTCGTTTGAGCGCATCACCCAGCGCCGATGCCGCCGATGCGCTTGCCATCGCGATATGCCACATCAATACTCTGGGCCCTACCAACGCGCGCACACTCGGCAGACAGGGATGATCGGTCGACTACGAGGCACATTGCTGGCCAAGGACGACGACACGGTTCTGGTCGACGTCAATGGTGTGGGCTATGAACTGGAAATCACCCCCGATACGTTGAGCAGGATGCCCGCCGTTGGCGCTGACGTTGCGCTGTATACCCATCTCGTCATCCGCGATGACGCACATCTGCTCTACGGCTTTGCGAGTGTCGGCGAACGCGATCTGTTCCGGCAGCTCATCAAATGCAGCGGTGTCGGTCCCAAGCTGGGGATGGCGCTGTTGGCGGGTCTGCCTGTGGCGGAACTGGCGCGCTGCATCCGCGATTCCGACGTGGCGCGCCTGGTGAAACTGCCGGGTGTTGGCAAGAAGACGGCGGAACGCCTGGTCGTGGAATTGCGCGACCGCATTGAATCCCTGGTCCAGATGCCGGAGCACAGCAGAACGCAACCGGGTGATGGCGCTCGTCATGTCGTGGAAGAAGCGGAACGGGCTTTAATTGCGCTGGGGTATCGCCCGGCAGAGGCGAGTCGCGCGGTGGGCAATGCCTATGAAGCGGGTCGCACCACGGAGGAAGTGGTCCGCGCCGCGCTGAAGCGGATGGCGGTGGCCGAAGCATGAACGACACCGCGTCGCAGGTGCGGCCATGACGGTGGAACCCGATCGCCTGATCAGCGCGCGCGACTTCGGCGAAGAAGTGACGCTCGATCGCGCGCTGCGGCCGACGACGCTGGACGGCTACATCGGCCAGGCGGCCGTGAAAGAGCAGATGGGTGTATTCATCGAGGCCGCGCGCCGACGCAGCGAACCGCTGGACCATACGCTCATCTTCGGCCCACCCGGACTCGGCAAAACGACCCTTGCCCATATCATCGCCAACGAAATGTCGGTGGCGCTGAAGAGCACATCGGGTCCGGTACTCGAGAAAGCGGGTGACCTGGCGGCGTTGCTGACCAATCTGGACGCAGGTGATGTGCTGTTCATCGACGAAATCCACCGCCTGAGTCCGGTGGTCGAGGAGATTCTGTACCCGGCGATGGAGGACTTTCAGCTGGATATCATGATCGGTGAGGGACCGGCCGCGCGATCGATCAAGCTGGAGGTGCCCCCCTTCACACTGGTTGGCGCAACCACTCGCGCTGGGCTGCTGACCTCACCATTGCGCGACCGTTTCGGCATCGTGCAACGCCTGGAATTTTACAGTGTGGCGGAGCTCATCCAGATCACGCTGCGCTCTGCCGGCAAACTCAATGTGCGCCTCGAAGAGGATGGTGCGGCGGAGGTGGCCAGCCGGTCGCGCGGTACGCCACGCATTGCCAACCGATTGCTGCGCCGTGTCCGCGACTTCGCGGAAGTGAAGAGCGATGGTCGCGTCACCGCGAAGGTGGCCAGCGCCGCGCTGGATATGCTCAACGTCGATGCCGAAGGCTTCGATACGATGGATCGCAGGCTGCTGCTGACGATCCTTGAGAAATTCTCTGGCGGTCCAGTGGGCCTCGATTCGCTGGCCGCTGCCATCAGTGAGGAACGCGATACGATCGAAGACGTGCTGGAGCCGTTCCTGATTCAGCAGGGCTTTATCATGCGCACGCCGCGCGGGCGGATTGTCACCGAGCGCGCTTACCGCCACTTCGGCCTCACCGCGCCGCGCGGTGCAGACGCCGCCCAAGGGCGCCTGCCGATCGATTCCAACTAGCTCGAATTACCTGGAGGAAACCCATTTGACCGAACCGTTGTCCATCATTTCGCTCGTTCTGCATGCCAGTGTGCTGGTGCAGTTCGTGTTGCTGCTGTTGCTCGCAACGTCCATCGCGTCCTGGGTGATGATTTTTCAGCGCGCCTTCGCGCTGAAGGACGTCCAGAAGTCCATCGACGACTTCGAGGAGTATTTCTGGTCCGGTATCGATCTTCGGCAGCTCTACAGTGAACTTGAAACCGCCGACCACGATCTGACGGGGATGGAAACGATGTTCGTTGCGGGGTTCAAGGAATATAGCCGCCTGTCGGAGCAGGGCGCCGATGCCGAGGCCGTGATGCAGGGAGTGCAGCGCGCTACGCGTGTGGCGTTGACCCGCGAAGAGGAAAAGCTCGAAACGCATCTGTCTTTTCTGGCCACGGTGGGATCCACGAGTCCGTATATCGGCCTGTTCGGGACGGTGTGGGGCATCATGAATTCGTTTCGCAGTCTCGCGAACATGACCCAGGCAACGCTGGCCTCGGTGGCGCCGGGTATTTCCGAGGCGCTGGTGGCTACGGCAATGGGCTTGTTCGCGGCGATCCCTGCGGTGATCGGCTATAACCGCTTCTCATCGCGCGCCGAAGTGCTGATGACGCGCTATGAAACGTTCAGCGAAGAATTCACCAGCATTCTCTATCGCGCGGTGCACACGCCACGATGAGCACGCGACCGAACCGCCGCCGTCCGATGTCGGATATCAATGTGGTGCCGTATATCGACGTGATGCTGGTGTTGCTGGTGATCTTCATGGTGACGGCACCGATTCTCACCCAGGGCGTGCTCGTGGATCTGCCCAAGGCGCCGTCAGAACCCATCTCGGAACACCAGGAGGATCCGTTCGTCGTGACGATGCGCGCCGATGGCGCGCTGTTCGTGAATCTCGGCATGCGCAAGTCCACCGACACCGGTAATCGCGTGACGATATTCTCACTCGAAGAACAGGCCACCAAGGTGCTGAGCGCGCGGCCCGATGCGGCGGTCTATGTACGCGCCGACAGTCACCTCGACTACGGCGAAGTCGTCCGCGTGATGACGGTGCTGCAGAAGGCCGGCGCGCAGTCGGTCGGCTTGATCACCGACCCGCCGGATGTTGGCTGATCGGTGAGTGCGGTTCTGCTCAATGCTTCGTCGAGTTCGCCGGCTCAGTATGGCGTGTCATTCCTGCTCGCCGTTGGCGTGCATGTGCTTGCCATCGCCCTGCTGTGGGCGAACTGGAGCCCCAGCGACGACAGCCACGTCATCGTCCGCCCCAACATCGTGAAGGCGCAGCTGATGGTGCTGGAAGCACCCAAGCCCAAGGCGACGCCCAAACCCGCACCGGTGCAGCAACCCGTGGTGAAAGCGCAGCCGAAGCCTGTCCCGCCAAAGCCGACGCCGGTGCCTGTGAAGAAGCCGACACCCGTGAAGCCTGCCGTGGACGCGGCCAAACTCGCAGCAGAGCGGGAACGTCAGCGGCACCTCGACAGTCTGGCCGCGAGCTCGTTCGACGATGCGCTGGCGCGTGAAACCGAGGTGCGTTCGCAGGACAAAGAGGAACAGGCCGCGCAGACCTTTGCGCAGGGCATCTATCAGGTGATCGTGTTGAATTGGTCGCGGCCAC
>JAQBCT010000322.1:0-2505 GCA_032124855.1 Gammaproteobacteria bacterium | reverse complement strand
TGGGTGCCGGGAGACTGGAACGGCTTTTTCGGGCTGTTCACCAACGTACTGCTCAACGTGATCGTACTCACCGGCCTTTGCCTGGGAGTGGTGCAGATGCCGGACGACATTGTGTTCGGGCGTATCCTGCCCGCGCTCGGAATCGCGCTGCCGATCGGGAATCTCTATTACGCGTGGCTCGCGTACAAGCTGGCACAACAGGAGGGGCGTAGCGACGTTACTGCGCTGCCTTATGGCCCGAGCGTGCCGCACATGTTTATCGTCGTGTTCGTGGTCATGCTGCCGGTGTATCTTAAAACCAACGACGCGATACTGGCGTGGCAGGCGGGACTTGCGTGGGCGTTCATCATCGGCGTCATCGTGCTCGCCGGGATTTTCGTCGGACCATGGATCAGGGCGCACACGCCACGCGCGGCAATGCTCGGTACGCTCGCCGGAATATCGATTGCCTTCATCGCACTTCGGCCGGCTTTCCAGATGTGGGAAGTGCCGTGGATCGCGTTCATCTCGCTCGCCATCGTGCTGATTAGTTGGATGGCGAATACGCGTTTGCCGTTCGGACTGCCTGGCGGCCTGGTTGCGGTGATAGTGGGTATGGTTGTTGGATGGGTCGCTTACTTCTTCGGCTGGAGCGAAGTCGTACAGGCCGAGCAAGTGAGCGGGTCTTTCGCGCAATTCGGCGTGCATCTACCCGTTCCCGGTGGTGAGGTCTGGCGTGGCCTTATCGATGTCGCGCCGCTGCTGGTGACTGCGATTCCACTTGGAATCTACAACTTCGTCGAGGCAATGGACAACGTCGAGAGCGCCGCTGCAGCAGGTGACAACTACGATCTGCGCAAGGTTCTCGCCGCTGACGGCATTGGCGCGATCGCAGGCTCGGTGCTCGGCAGCCCGTTCCCGCCCGCGGTGTACATCGGCCATCCGGGTTGGAAATCGGTCGGCGGAAGGATCGGCTATTCGCTCGCTACCGGCGTGGTGATTGCGCTGGTCTGCTTCCTCGGTCTCACGGCACTGCTCCTCGCAGTGGTTCCTTTGGTTGCGATCCTGCCAATTCTGCTTTATATCGGACTGGTCATCGGCGCACAGGCGTTCCAGGCTACGCCCAAGAATCACGCACCGGCAGTGGTGCTGGCAATCATTCCGAACGTCGCCGCATGGGGTCACTTGCAAGTGGACAGCGCGCTCAACGCCGCTGGTACATCGGCAGCGACGGTCGGCATGGGCGCACTTGCCGGATCGGGCCTGGTGTATCGCGGCATGGAGTTGCTCGGCGGTGGCGCGGTGCTGGCGGGCCTGGTACTTGGTGCGCTCGCCGCATTCATCATCGATCGCAACTTCAAGGCAGCGACGATCTGGGCGTTTGCGGGCGCGGTGCTGGCCTTCTTCGGCTTTATCCACGGCTCACAACTCGGCTGGGCGGTGTCCCCGGACGTCGCGCTCGGTTACGTGCTGTTCGGCCTCGTCTGTCTCGGCGCGGGAATGCAACACAAAAGCGCTCCCGGCTGATACCACGGTATGCCCGCGATGGTCGTTCCCGTGCCGCGCTTTGCGGCACGGGCAGTGCCGATGCGCATAGTCCAGATCGGTGAGTTCGCGCGCGTGGCGCTGGCCCGCAGCGGTGGCGTCGCGCTGCCGTTGGCCGCGTTCACCGATGCACCGTATCTCGAAGCAGCAGGCGAAATTATCTGGGTCGGGGCGCAATTACCGGCGTTGCATCCGCGTGCCGTAATGACTTCGGTTGCGCAACCATGTGGCGTTGCGCTGCACTTGGATTCACTGCCGGATAAGGGATGGTTGCCAAACCTGCCCCGGCTCGACGAGGCAGCGGCAAACAAGCTCGTTGCCAGCGCGAAGAGATTTGGTCATACACTGGCAGCTGAAAAGTCTCCGCGCGGCTTCGGCGCCTTGCTCGCCGGGCAGGCCGCAGAATTTCCACTGAATATCGCAACGACGCGAGTACACGAACTCACAGCAGCCTACGCACGCAATGACGTTGACAGTGTCGTCCATACGACGCGCGCGTTGCTCGGATTCGGCGCGGGCCTCACGCCATCAGGCGATGATCTGACGGGTGCCGCGCTGTTCGGCCGCCGTCTCGTGGCGCCGCATAGTCTGGGGTGGGCAGTGGCGGCTGACACGCTGTCGCGCGAAGTCAGGACGCGCAGTCATGCCATAAGCGCCGCCTTGTTCCACGACCTGGCGCACTGTCAGAGTTTTGCTCCACTGCACGCCGTTGCTGAAACGCTTGCAAACGATGACATTGAGGGTGCAATGTGTGCTGCACGAACGTTGACTGCGATTGGCCATTCCTCCGGATGGGACATGATGACCGGATTCATGATCGGGATAACCGGAACCTTGCCGTGAGGCTCGATTGCTTGCGCAAACACGAATACAATATTGCCTATGATGGGCAAGCCAGAAAAGTCTAACGACGAGTGGCGCGGGGCACTGACACCCGAAGAGCATCAGGTGTTGCGAAAAGAAGGCACGGAACGCAGTTTC
>JAQBCT010000321.1:0-3776 GCA_032124855.1 Gammaproteobacteria bacterium | reverse complement strand
GCTGCTCCGCGCCGACAACTGGCGCCACGCTGATCATCACCGTCCCGATGATCGCCAGCCCGCGCGCCAAATGGGGCCAGGCACCAACGGCCGCATGGGGCTTTTGGTGCCTGGCACCTTTTGCCGCTCGTGCTGGCGATCATCGGGACGTTCATGATCAGCGTGGCGCCATTTGTCGGCGCGGATCAGCCGCTGATGAACAACTATGTGCCTGTGCTGCAACATCCGTGGTTCTACGTTGCGCTGGGTGTGGTGGGGACCGCGGTGGTGCTGCAGGCGGCGGTGTATCTGTGCGGCATGCGTTGGCGCGCGCCCATATCCGACGAAATCGACATGGTGCAATGGGCGCTGGCTGTCGCGGCTGTGTGCGCGATTGCCGCAGTGGTGTGCGTCGCGTGGACCTACTGGCAGATGCCCGACACTCTGACCGGCCAGTACCGATTTGAAGTGCTGTTCTGGGGTGGTGGCCATGTGCTGCAGTTCACGAACACAGTACTGGTGCTCGTTGCCTGGCTGTTGCTGGCGCGCAGTGCCGGAGGACGCCTGAGCATCCCGCCGCGCACGGGCGTCTGGTTGTTCGCGGCGCTCGCTATGCCGTTGCTCGCGGTGCCCGCGATCTATGCGGATGGCGTAGCCAGCGAGGCGACGCGACACGGCTTCACCCAGCTGATGCGCTGGGGCGGGCTTGCGACGCTGCCGCTTGGCGCCATCGTGCTCGGTGCATTGATCAACCGCGGCGCGGGCGGGATCGATGCCAAACTGCTGCGCGCTGTCGTAGTGTGCTCAATGTCGTTGTTCGCTGCCGGAGGCGTCATCGGTTTTCTGATCAACGGCTCCAACACTATGATTCCGGCGCACTACCACGGTTCCGTCGTGGGTGTGACCCTGGCGTTCATGGGGGTGGTGTATTTCGCGCTGCCGCGCCTGGGTTACGCCATTCGTCATGCGCGCCTGCTCGCAGCGCAGCCATATGTCTATGCGGGCGGCCAGCTGCTGCACATTTCGGGACTGGCGATGTCGGGCGGCTACGGTGTGCAACGCAAGGTCGCCGGCGCGGAACAGGCGCTCGACGGTGTGGCACAGACACTCGGCATGGGGATGATGGGTCTGGGCGGGTTGCTGGCAGCACTGGGCGGCTTGTGCTTCCTCGTTGTTGCCGTCGGGGCATTGCGCAACGGCATGCGCAGCACTGCTAGCCACGTCACCGCAGATGCCGCACTGCGCCTCGCCGTGCGCGCCTGATTACGATCGTCAGATTGCTTTCGAGAAACGCGGCGCGGCGTCGCGTGCACGGGTGAGGTGGCGATCGAAAACCATGCAGATGTTGCGGATCAGCAACCGTCCGGCGGGCGTGACCACCAAGCCATCGGGGGTAGACGACGTCAGACCATCCGCTTCCATTGCGCGCAGCTGTGCCAGTTCAGGCGCGAAATGTTGTCTGAAATCGACGGCGTGCCGCGCCTCGAAGGTCGCGTATTCGAGCCTGAACTGACAGATCAGCTGCATGATGACAGCGCGTCGCAGCCGATCCTCGGCGTCAGGCACCAGGCCCTTCTGCACAGGCAGTTTCCCGGCATCCAGCGACGCATCGTAATCCGGCATCTCCTTGGCATTCTGATAGAAATTGCCCCCTACCATGCCGATCGCCGACAGTCCCATTGCCACCAGATCGCAGTCCGCATGGGTGGAATAGCCCTGAAAATTGCGATAAAGCGAACCCGACGCCTGGGCGCGCGCGAGTTCATCCGTGGGCTTGGCGAAATGATCCATGCCGATGTAGTCGTAACCCGCCGCCCCGAAGGTTTCGATGCACAACTGCAGCATATCGAGCTTGCGATCCGGACTCGGCATGTGGTTGGGATCGAGGCGCTTCTGCGGCGGAAAGCGGTCGGGCAGATGCGCATAGTTGAAGATCGATATGCGATCCGGATCGAGTGCGATCACTTTCGCCAGCGTGCGCGACATCGTCGCAAGTGTCTGGAAGGGCAAGCCGTAGATCAGATCGACCGAGACCGAACGAAACCCCAGCCGGCGCGCCGCGTCGATCACACTGCCCGTCAACGATTCGCTCTGGATGCGATTCACCGCCTTTTGCACGGCCGGTTCGAAATCCTGGATGCCGAGACTGACGCGGTTGAAGCCGATCTCGCGCAGCGTGCGCATTGTCCCGGTGCGGATCTCGCGCGGATCGAGCTCGATGCCGAACTCGCCCTCAGCATCGTCCGCGAGTTGAAAGTGGTGGCGCGTTGCGGCCATCAGCGCGCACATCTGCGCCTCACTCAGAAACGTGGGCGTGCCGCCGCCCCAGTGAAGCTGGGTCACATTGCGCGCGCGATTGTACAGCTGCCCGTGTAATGCGATCTCGCGATGCAGACGTGTGAGATAGGGCGCGGCTTTGTCGCGCTGTTTGGTCACCACCTTGTTGCATGCGCAGTAGTAGCATAGGCGTGCACAGAACGGCAGATGGAAGTACAGCGACAGATCCGGTGGCGGCGAGGCGGCGTTGGAGGCCTTCGCGACCTCCCGATACGTCGCCGCGCTGAATCCGGGATTGAACTGCAGCACCGTGGGATAGGACGTATAGCGGGGTCCCGAGACGTTGTACTTCTCGACAAGCAATCGATCGAATGCGATCTCCATCGATGCCATCCGCGATGTGAAACCACGATTTTCGTGGCGGCGACTGCGCCTGGGTATACGTGGTGTCCGCGGCCGGGTAATGTCTGGGCAGGTTTGCGAGGGGGGACGCTGATGAAACGCGCGTGCATGTCGATGCTGACGCTGCTGCTGATCTCACTGCCGGCGCTTGCCGCCGACAAACCCAACATCCTGGTGATCTGGGGAGATGACATCGGCATCTCCAATCTCAGCATCTACTCACGTGGCCTGATGGGATATCACACGCCGAACATCGACCGCATCGGTGCCCAGGGCATGCTGTTCACCGACTACTACGGCGAGCAGAGCTGCACGGCGGGTCGCTCAACCTTCATGACGGGGCAGAGTGCGTTCCGCACCGGCTTGTCGAAGGTGGGTGTCCCTGGCGCCGAGATCGGCATCAGTGATCTAGATCCCACCATTGCCGACGTGCTGCGTGCGCGTGGCTATGCCACCGGACAGTTCGGCAAGAATCATCTGGGCGACAAGGACAAGTTTCTGCCGACCAACCATGGCTTCGATGAATTCTTCGGCAACCTGTATCACCTGAATGCGGAGGAAGAACCCGAACACGAGGACTATCCGAAGGACCCGGCATTTCGCAAGGCGTTCGGGCCGCGCGGCGTCATTCATTCCTACGCGGATGGCCGCGTCGAGGATACGGGTCCGCTGACCAAGAAGCGCATGGAAACCATCGACGATGAAACCACCGCAGCCGCGCTCGACTTCATCCAGCGTGCGCATGCCGCCGCGAAGCCGTTCTTCGTCTGGTGGAACGGCACGCATATGCACTTTCGCACCTATGTGAAGCCGGCCAGCCGCGGGCAGTCGGGACAGAATTTCTATGCTGATGCGATGATCGACCACGACAGGAACGTGGGTCAGCTCCTCGATGAACTCGACAAGCTCGGCATCACCGACAACACGCTGGTGTTCTATTCAACCGACAACGGCCCGCACAAGAACACCTGGCCCGATGCGGCGGCCAGCCCGTTTCGCAGCGAGAAGAACACCAACTACGAGGGGGGCTGGCGCGTGCCGGCCATGGTGCGCTGGCCCGGACACGTGAAAGCCGGATCGGTTTCGAACGACATCATGCATCACCTCGACTGGTTCCC
>JAQBCT010000320.1:0-4177 GCA_032124855.1 Gammaproteobacteria bacterium | reverse complement strand
TGCGCCCATACTTCGACAGAGTCACCGACGACGTGACGCTGCTGCGATTTCAGCCGGCCTGACGCTCACCAGATGGCGAAAAATTCCTCGAACGCTTTCAACTGATTGCCCACAGCAGATGAAGGCACAATGATCGGGGTCTTGATCCCCGCATCGAACCAGGCTTCGATGCCGTCGCGCACCTTGGTGGCCGAGCCAAACAGTGTGGTATCGGCAAGCCACCGATCCGAGAGGCATGCCGCCACCTTGTCGGTTTCGCCGCGCGCAAGCACCGCCTCGACGGCTTCCATTTCCTCGATGTAGCCAGCCTCCTTCCAGTAGTTGCGGTAGTTCGGCAACATCGCGTAACCGGTCAGAGTGCGTCGATTGACCGCCTTTGCGGCAGTTTCATCGTCGCTGATACAGGTTGGAATCATATTGCCGATGAAGAATGGCGCGTCACTGCGGGCGCTGTTGCCGAGCACGGATAGCGATTCGGCCATGTGCGAGCGCGCGCCGTTCGCGAAGACCATGCCTTCGCCGATTTCTTCGGCGAGCGCGATCATCTTCCTGCGCAACGTGGCCAAGGCGATCGGCGGCAACTCGCCCACCCGCGGCACGGCGCGCAGTTCGCTGATGAAGTTGCGCATATCCGTGAGCGGCTTGCCCTGACTGATGCCCATGCGCTTCATGGCTGGCGCATGACTCACCCCGACGCCGAACACGAAGCGTCCAGACGACACTTCGTGAATGAAGGCCACCCCTTGAGCGAAGTCCTGGACGTTGCGGGTGTAGATCGGCGTGATGCTGGTGCCGAATTGCACGGTATTCGTCGACAGCGCAATGGCCTCGCACAACGCCAGATTATCGCCGAGGCTCGGACAGAAGATGCCGGGGAACCCACGCCGCTCAATTTCCTGCGCAAGCTCGATGGTGGTTTTGCGGCGGCCAGGTACGGCGGCGAGGCTGATGGCGGGCAAGCGGATCGTCATTTTGAAATTTCCTTCATTGGCGTGTGAACGGGCCGGCGAAGTTCGCGCGAGCGGGTCGATAAGGTTGACCGAAGAGTGGGTGCGCAGCAAGGTAACGACATGCACAGATTGATAGTCGCCGCGCTCTACGCGCTGTTGGTTGGTTGCGGCGGCGGAAGTGGTGGTGGCGCGAATGCCAGTATCGGTGTCAGCGGCACCGTCCCGGACGTCGTCAATCAGACGCGCGCGGCTGCCCAGACGGCCATCGTCGCAGCCGGCTTGACCGTCGGAGTGGTCACAACCGCCGCCAGCGCCACCGTCACGGCCGGCAAAGTCATCAGTCAGAATCCGGCGGCGGGCGCCTCAATTGCCGCAGGTGGCGCGGTGGGTCTGGTGGTGTCGGGCGGTTCGAACGCGCCGTTTGGGATCGACATCCGCCCGGCTCCCGCAAACTTCACTTTGCCGAATCAGGGGGCCGGTTTGGGCGCCTTCAATCTGGTGCAACCGTTCCTCAATCTACCCAATTTTGATCGCCCGTTGTTCGCAGCCGCCGTTCCTGTCCCTGATGCTCGGCTGATCGTGGCGGAACAGACGGGGCACGTACGGGTATTCACGCCGGCGCCCAACGTAGCGACCACCAGCGTCATTCTCAACCTATCGGCGCTCATCACCACGTCGGGCGACGAGCAGGGCCTGCTGGGTTTGGCATTCGATCCAGATTTCACGACCAACCACTTCATCTATATCAACTACAGTCGCAGCGCCGATGGTGCGACTGTAGTTGCGCGCTACACCTGGGATCCGACAACGGCCACTGCTACGAGCCCGAAAATCGTTCTGACAATCTCTCAGCCGGCACAGAATCACAACGGTGGCGGTCTGGCATTCGGGCCCGATGGTTATCTCTACGTTGCGGTGGGTGACGGGGGCGGTGCAGATGATCAGTTCAACAACGGCCAGAATCTGAATGCGCTGCTCGGCAAGATACTGCGCATCGACGTGCATCCCGCGAACGACGCAACACCCTACGTGATACCCCCAGGTAATCCCTTCGTTGGTGTGGCGGGGCGACGCGAGGAGATCTGGGCGTTCGGTATGCGCAATCCATTTCGCATGTCGTTCGACCGCCAGACGGGCGCGCTGTGGGTCGGCGACGTGGGCCAGAACACGTGGGAAGAAATCGACATTGTCACGCGGGGGATGAACGGCGGTTGGCCTGCGTTTGAAGGAAATCATGCTTTTCGCAACGTGGCGCTCGCGGGTGGCATCGCGCATTCGCCGCCGGTGTACGAATACAACCATTCGCTGGGTTGTTCGATCACGGGTGGAACGGTCTACCGCGGCAGCAACTTTGCATCGCTGTTCGGCAAGTATCTGTACGCGGACTACTGCGCGGGCACGGTGTGGTCCATAGACAGCAATGGCCAGAACAACACCGCGCTCGACACTGCGACGAGTCCAACGTCCTTTGGCGAGGACAATGCGGGCGAACTCTACGTCGTCTCGCAGGCGGGCCGTCTCTATCAGTTGATGGAAACCGGTGGCGGCGGTGGCCAGCCCGTGTTGCTGTCGCAGACGGGTCTGTTTATCAATCTCACGAATCTGACGCCGGCAGCGGGGCTGATCGAATACGATCTGAATCAACCGTTCTGGTCCGACGGCGCGATCAAGCGCCGCTGGGTTGCCGTTCCGGGCAACGCAACGGTGACGTTCTCCGCGACCGGGGACTGGTCGTTCCCGATAGGCACGGTCATCGTCAAACATTTCGAGATTGAGCTGACAGAGGGTGATCCGAACTCCCGTCGGCGACTCGAGACGCGCCTGCTATTGCGCGATTCGAGCGGACAGTGGCTGGGATTTACGTACAAATGGAACGCTTCACAAACCGATGCCGATCTCTTGGGCAGCGGCCAATCGGAAAGTCTGACGGTGAACACAGCGGGTGGCGCCGTGACGTGGCCGTACAGCTATCCCAGTCGCAGCGACTGTCTGCAGTGCCACACCAACATCGCGAATCGCGCACTTGGCCTGGTCACGCGCGGCTTCAATCGCGACTTCGACTACGGCGCTGTCACCGATAACCAGCTGCGCACGCTGAACCACATCAACTGTTTCTCGACCAACATCGGGGCTGCGACGCAGTACGGTGCCTACGCGCGGTTGACTGATACCAATGCGACGCTGGCTAGCAGGGCGCGTGCGTATCTGGCGGTGAACTGCGCACAGTGCCATCGCCCGAACGGACCCACGCCGGTGAATCTGGATTTCCGATACGACACGGCGGCCGGTGCGCTGAATGCGATTAACGTCGTCCCGACGCAAGGCACGCTAGGTTTGGCGAACGCACGCATCATCGCGCCCGGCGTGAAGGAAAATAGCGTGCTGTGGGAACGCATGCGCCGTCTCGATGGCACCCGCATGCCGCCGCTGGGCACTCATCGCGTTGATCAAGAAGCGGTGCAGGTGTTGGGCGACTGGATCGATTCGTTGTAGCGGCATGCGGGGGTTGGCGCTGCGGTAGACGATTGATAGGCTGCGCGTCGCGCCGGACGGGTTAACAGGACAATTTGCAATGTCTACGTTGCTGCAGGCACGCGGCCTGACGCACGCAGTGGGACAGCGAACGCTGTTCGCGAATCTCAGCTTCACCGTTGCTGTGGGTGCGCGAGTTGCGCTTGTGGGGCATAACGGCTGCGGTAAGACGACGCTGCTCGATTTCCTTGCTGGCGTGCGCACTCCGGATGACGGCGAGATTGTCGCGCGCCGCGGTCTCGTCGTTGGTTGGGTGGAGCAGTTCCTGCCGCCGACGACGGCGCGACAAAGCGTTGTGGATGCGGTGCTGGGCGCGCTGCCCGCCGGGCCAACGCCAGGGCGATGGCGCGCCGAAGCGCTGCTGCAGGAACTGGGCTTCGCGGCGGCGGCGTTCGAGCTGCGTGCCGGTGAGCTGTCGGGTGGCCAACAGAATCGATTGATGTTCGCGCGCGCCGTGATTGCGCAGCCAGATCTGTTGCTCCTCGATGAACCCACCAACCACCTCGACCTCGCGACGTTGCGGGTATTCGAGAGTTACTTCGCGCGTTACAAGGGCGGCATTGTGCTGGTTTCGCACGACCGTGCCTTCCTCGACGCGGTGAGTGACACCACGTGGTTCTTGCGCGACGGTGCCATCCACTGCTTCGACGCGCCCTTCAGCGCCGCGCGATTGGCGCTCGCCGAAGCGGATGAAG
>JAQBCT010000319.1:0-4922 GCA_032124855.1 Gammaproteobacteria bacterium | reverse complement strand
GTCGGCGACGTGATTGAAACCGCAGTGCAGGCCATGGGCCTGCGCGACGTCGCGCCATTCGAAACAGAAAAGAAGGTAATAGGTATGCCCCGCCAAGCCGGAGATCTGGTACGCAAGTCGGTCGGCGAATTCGTCGACGAAGTGTCGCGCGACACGCCCGCTCCGGGCGGCGGCTCGATCGCAGCGCTCGCGGGCTCGATCGGCGCGGCGCTCGCCGCGATGGTTGCAAACCTGACGGTCGGCAAGGCCGGGTTTGACGGTCGTTATGAGGAGCTGGACGCTCTCTCAGTAAAGGCGCAAGGCATCAAGGATCAGCTGCTCGACGCGGTGGACGCGGACACGCAGGCCTTCAACGGCGTGATGGACGCGCTGCGCATGCCAAAGGACACAGCGGACCAGAAGGCCGCGCGCAGTGAAGCGATGCAGTCGGGCTATATGCGCGCTACCGAGGTTCCGATGCAGACCGCGCGGCACTGCCGCGCGGCGCTGGAACTGTGCCTTGCGGCCGCACGCTGCGGGAACGACGTGATGATCACGGACGCGGGGGTTGGCGCACTGGTTTCTTTCGCAGGGGTCAAGGGTGCGGCCTACAACGCGCGCATCAATCTCAAGTCGATCAAGGATGCCGAATACGTCAGGCGCGCCGGCGCCGAGATTGCAAGCCTCGTGGATGAGAGCCGCAAGATCGCCGACCTCGCCGAACGCGAAGTCGAGCGGGTGACGATTCCGTGAACACGAATACGAGAGCTGAGCGATGAACGGACGTGTGGCGCTGGTCACGGGCGGCGGCCGGGGGATCGGGCGCGAGGCGGCGCTGCTGCTGTCGGCAGCGGGAGCCCGCGTGATGGTTGTGTCGCGCAGCGCGACGGAACTGGCGGCCGTTGGCCTCGAATACGTTGTAGCGGACCTCGGCACCGCCGAGGGTTGCGCCCTGGCCGTTGCCGAGACCGAGCGACGACTGGGGCCGATCGATGTGCTGGTCGTCAACCACGGCATCGGCTCGGCCCACGAGCGGCTGGTGTGGGAGCAGGATCCCGAAGTCTGGCGCGAGACGATGCGCATCAACCTCGACGGTCCGTTCGAGCTTTCGCGTCTGACGGTAGGCGGCATGTGCAAGCGCGGCTTCGGCCGGCTGGTATTCACCAGTTCGACCGCCGGCGAGAAAGCGGAACGATCGGGCAGTGCGTACACCGCCTCCAAGCATGGAGTGATCGGACTGGCACGTGCAGTCGCCCAGGACGCCGGGCCGTTCGGAGTCACATCAAACGCAGTGCTGCCTGGCTGGGTGCGAACGGCAATGGCCGAGCGCTCGGCGAAGACGGAAGCCGAACGGCGCGGCATCAGCGTCGAGCAGGTGTGGCGCGAGCGCGCCGCCATCTACCCGCAGAACCGTGTTCTGGATCCGCGCGAGGTCGCGCAGGTGATTGCGTTCCTGTGCAGCGACGCTGCCGGGGGCGTGAACGGCGAAGCGATCACCGTGGCTCTCGGCGGCATGTGGTAGGCGCTCGGAGCGTCTTGCCTCGAGCCACTGCGGCGTTGCCGACCCGCTGTCCGGATGGTCGCCGTTATTGCCGATAGCTCGGTTCTTCCTCGTCCAGAATTTGCTTCAATGCATCGAAGTGCAGTCTGGCCAGTTCGCTCGGGTAAGAGAACCATTGCGCGCAGGTCTTGGCCGCGATGGCCTCCGGTATCAACGCCGGCGCACGTCCGGTGGACAGCGCCAGAATCTGCACCTTGGCGGCGCACTCCAGGTAATACAGGTCGTCAAACGCTTCGGCTACCGAAGCGCCTATCACCAGCACACCGTGATTGCCCATCATCAGCACGCTCTTGTCCTCGCCAAGCAGACCGGCCACGCGTGCGCCTTCTGACGGGTTGAGCACCATGCCGTCGAAGTTGCGGTCGTAGGCAATGCGTTGATAGTAGCGACAGGCGTTCTGATCCAGCATCAGGAATTCAAAGCCCTTGATACAACACAGCGCCGTTGCGTGCGGCATATGTGTGTGCAGGATGCAGCGCGCGCGTGGCAGATGCTGGTGGAGTTGCCCGTGCAGATGCCAGGCAGTGGGATCCGGTGCGTCAGGGCCTTCGACCGAGGAGTCATTGCGTGCGTCCAGCAACAGCAATTCGCTGGCACGGATGCGCGAAAAATGCCGCCCGTTCGGATTCAGCAGGAATTTACACCGGTCTTCCGAGACGACAGCACTGAAATGGTTGACGATCGACTCATGCCAGTTCAGACGCGCCACCCAGCGAAACGCCGCGGCCAGATCCGTGCGGGCTTGGGCTTCCGTTGGCGGAGCGACAATCATGGCGGCGATTCCAGTACGGTGAAAGCGGACTTTAGAGTCGGAACAGAGCCGTTGCAATGCGGAATATAATCCACGCATGACCTTGCCACTTTGCCCCCGGCAGTTCGCGGCAGACGGTGTCGCACTGGCGCCTGGCCTCGTCACTGCGGCGCTTCTTCTCACGATCAATGCTGTGATGCGCGCGCGAGCAGCGCGCGTGATGAGAGCACTCGGCACCAGGCCGATCGGCATCGGCAGCAGGAACGGGTACTACGAACTTGTCCAGCGGTCGCCTGGCAGGTTTGACGTCCCCATGAGCGAACGGGACCTGATGCCGATTTGGGGCGCGCAAGGCTCCATTGCGCCGGAGGTGCCTTGGTTCGGGCTGGTCCGGGCGACGCTGGGACCTGAAGCGAAGCCGTCGTTCTGCGGGGTCGTGTTCTCGCGTCCAGGTTCGCCCGCGCAGCACTGGCACATCGATTCTCCTCACGAGGCGGCGGAAATTCGGCCGGCGCATGCGGTGAATGTGCTGCTGGCGCTGGCGGATATCCCGCTCGCGGCCGGCCCGACCGAAGTGGCGCGTGGCACGCACCTGAAGACCAATCATCTGGCGAGGCCGTGGCTGGACCGGGACAGCCTGCTATATCAGTCGGAGACGGAGGTTACGCCAGCCACCCTGGACCGCGCCGAGCTGCATGAGGACGCAGCGGCGGTGCAGCCCGCCGTGCAGGCGATGTCGGCGGGGGATTGCCTGATCTTCGACGACAGGATTTTGCACCGAGGCCTCGCCAACGCCAGCGAGCAGGAGCGTTGGGTGGCGTACTTCAGCTACATGCGGCCCCGCCCTGGCCTGGACGGAGTTGCAGACACGCACTTCGAGGCCTCGAGGTCATTGTTTGACTGATTTGATCTTGAGGATAGTACGTACAAGAGGCTTCCATGTACGCCGCGCAAACGAGGCGCAGTCGGCGGGCGAAACAGAACCGCAGTCGCAAGGGCAGGGGTGAGTAAGGACATCAATCTCTACTACATTCCCTACTGCATTAAGGGTGATCCGCTGCTGAAGAGTCTGGTGCCGGTCGCCCGCTACAATCATGGAGGTCAGAGGCATGCTCAGGAACGAACCTACCGAACGCGCCGACAGCGGCATGGAGCACTTCGGCTACAAGCAGTCTCTCGACCGCAGCATCGGCGCATTCGGCAGCTTCGCCGCCGGCGTCAGCTATATCTCGATACTCACCGGCACCTTTCAGCTGTTCTACTTCGGCTTCGGCACCGCGGGACCCGCCTACCTGTGGTCCTGGCCGCTGGTGCTCATCGGTCAGCTGGCGGTGGCGCTGTGCTTCATGGAGCTGGCCGCCAAGTACCCCATCGCGGGATCGGTCTACAACTGGTCCAAGCAGCTGGGCAGCCGCTTCGTGGGCTGGTCGTCGGGCTGGCTGATGCTGACCGCGTCGATCGTCACCCTGTCTGCCGTGGTGCTGGCGCTGCAACTCAACCTGCCGCGGCTGTGGAGCGGATTCCAGATCATCGGCGACGGCAAGGGACCCTACGATTTCGCCACCAACGCAGTGGTCCTCGGCACGGTCCTGATCCTGTTCACCACCGTCGTCAATGCGCTCGGCGTGCGGCTGATGGCGATGATCAACAGCGCGGGCGTCTTCATCGAGCTGATCGCCGCCTGTCTCATCGCGATCATCCTGGCGCTGCACGCGACGCGCGGCCCCGCGGTGTTCTTCTCCACTAACGGCTACGGCGCCGGTCAGAGCGGGGGCTTTCTGGGCGCCTTCCTGATAGCGACACTGGCCTCCGGATACGTGATGTACGGCTTCGACACCGCCAGTTCACTGGGCGAGGAGACCCTGGAGCCCCGGCGTACTGCGCCGCGGGCCATCCTGCGGGCGATACTGGCGTCGTTCGTCATTGGTGGCGCCATCCTGGTGTTCGCGGTCATGTCGGCGCCCGATCTGAAGGACCCGATGATCGGCAGCAGCAGCGGCGGCCTGCAATACATCGTCGAGCAGGTGATGTGGGGCCCGCTCGGCAAGATCTTCCTGGTCTGCATCGCGGTCGCGGTGACGGTGTGCTCGCTGGCGGTGCACACCGCAGCCATCCGCCTGACCTTCGCCATGGCGCGCGACAATGCGCTGCCATTCGGAGAGTGGCTCGCGCGCGTGAATCCGAAGACGCAGACGCCGATCGTTCCTGCCGTCATGATCGGCGTGATTGCCGCGCTCATCCTGGTCGTCAACATCGGGCAGCCGAAGATCTTCACGGTGCTGACCTCGATTGCGATCATCATGATCTACGTGGCTTACCTGATGGTGACGGGCCCGATGCTGAAGAAGCGCCTGCAGGGCCATTGGCCTCCCGCGGATCTCGCGGTCGGCGGCTACTTCACCATGGGCAGGTGGGGAATGTTCGTCAATGTCGTCGCGGTCGTGTGGGGCGCCGGCATGGCGCTGAACCTCGCCTGGCCGCGCGAGGCCATTTACGGCGCGCCCTGGTACAACACCTGGGGCGCGTTCGTCTACATCGCCGTTATTCTCGGCGCCGGACTGTTGTGGTACGCGGTCAAGGGCCGGCATCACATCGGCACGCTGGCTTCGCACGCGGTGACCACCAGGACTG
>JAQBCT010000318.1:0-3189 GCA_032124855.1 Gammaproteobacteria bacterium | reverse complement strand
CCCAGACCTGGGGCCTCAGTTAACGCTGGGCGGGCGCTGTGGCATCGCGAATGATCAACGTTTTCAAGCGGCGCATTGCCGCGCTGCTGCCCGCTTTGCGGTCGTGGCCGGTGCTTGCGCTGGTGCTGAGCACGACGGTGTCTGCCGCGACCTTCGATCGCGAGGCTGCGCTGGCGCAGAGCCAGGCCGCCATTGGTAGTCCAGTGTCGAACCATGCGTTCTATGCCACGGATGGCACGCGGCGCCAGGTGTCCGACTACGCGGGCAAACCACTGGTCGTGAGTCTGATTTTCACCAGCTGCCACCACATCTGTCCAACGACGACGCAGCATCTGGCCAAGGTCGTACGCAAGGCGCGCGCGGTGCTGGGTGACGCTAGTTTTTCGGTGATTACTGTCGGCTTTGACACGGCGCACGATACAGCCGACGCCATGCGCACCTTCGCACGCGAACAGAATGTGGCGATCAGCGATTGGGATTTTCTGGCAACCGACGCCGCGACGATCGCGTCACTCAGCACGGAACTGGGTTTTCAGTTTCATCCCGCAGCGGGCGGTTTCGACCATCTGATCCAGAGCAGTATCGTCAATGCGGATGGTGTGGTGTTCCGGCAGGTATACGGCATCGAATTCGATACACCGCATCTGATCGAGCCGCTGAAGGTGCTTGTGTTCGGTGAAGACGCAAGCGCATCGCTCTTCGATCAGGTGACATCACGCGTACGCCTGTTCTGTACTGTCTACGACCCGGCGTCCGATACCTACAAATTCAATTACTCGATATTCGTCGGGTTGGTCGTAGGCATCCTCATGGGCGCATTTTTTGTGGTGCTGCTGGTGCGCGAATGGCGCCACCGCAAGGTAGAAGTCCGTCACGCGTCGCTGCGCAGCAGTTCGTAGCACGGCATGCTGACGATCCTGCAGGGGGCTCTGCGCCGGGTCGAGGCAGCGTTCAACGTTGCATTCGGGCCGGCCTGGAATCCGTGGTATCAACTGGGCGCGCTGAGCTTCTTCTTCTTCTGGCTGGTCACGGTTACCGGCGTCTATCTGTTCATCTTTTTTGATACGAGCATCACGGCTGCCTACGCATCGGTGCAGCGAATCTCGGACGTGCAATGGTACGCAGGTGGCGCGATGCGCAGCCTGCATCGTTATGCATCGGGCGCCATGGTGGTGACAGTCACGCTGCACCTCGCACGTGAATTCGTGCTGGGCCGGTTCCGCGATGTGCGTGCCTTTTCCTGGATCAGCGGGGTGCCCCTGCTGTGGCTGCTCTTCGCCGCGGGCATCGGTGGCTACTGGCTCGTGTGGGACGCGCTGGCGCAATACATTGCTGTTGCGACGACAGAATGGGTGGAATGGTTGCCGGTATTCGGTGATGGGCTTGCGCGCAACTTCCTCACCAACGCGGCGCTGAACGATCGATTTTTCTCATTACTCGTGTTCCTGCACATCGCGATTCCGCTGTTTTTGCTGCTGGGGATGTTCATCCACATCAAGCGCATCAAGCTCGCGCGAACCGCGCCGGCGCATGGCCTGATGGTGGGCACGCTGGCGGCGCTGCTGGTGCTGTCGATGATCCGTCCTGCTGCGAGCATGGCGCCGGCGGATCTGTCGTTCACCGTGGCGAGAGTTGATCTGGATTGGCTGTTCCTGAATGTCTATCCCTTGCTCGATTCGATGGGACCCGGGTTCGTGTGGGTGCTGCTCGCGGGCATCAGCAGCGTGCTCGTGGTGCTGCCGTGGCTGTGGCCGGCGCGCGCCACCGCCACCGGGACGATCGTGCTCACCGAACCCGCAGTGGTCGATCCGGCCAACTGCAACGGCTGCAGCTGGTGCTTCAAAGATTGTCCGTATGAAGCCATCACAATGATTCCGCACAGTTACAAGCCGGGACTGCGGCAGGCGGTGGTCGATCCGGATCTGTGCACGGCGTGCGGCATCTGCGAAGGATCGTGCCCCTCAGCCACGCCGTTTCGCAACGTCGAAGAACTGGTATCCGGCATCGAGATGCCCGGCTTTCCGCTCGATTCGTTGCGTCAGCAAACCGCCGCGGCGCTGGCATCAGCTGATGCCTCAGTGTTCGTATTCGGCTGCGACCGGGCGCTCGATGTGGGTGCACTGCGAGCGGAGGGGCTGGCAGCGGTCAGCCTGCCGTGCATCGGCATGTTGCCGCCGTCGTTTGCCGACTACGTGGCGCGGCAGCCCAATGTCGCAGGTGTCCTGGTCACCGGTTGCCAGCCCGAGGATTGTTTTTACCGTAAGGGCAGTGAGTGGACGCAGCAACGCTTCGCCGGTGAGCGAATGCCGCACCTGCGCACGAGCGCGGGCAAGAACAAGGTGCGGATCCACTGGGCGGGTCCGCATGAAGGTGCAGCGCTCGGGCGAGCGGTCAGTGCATTTCGGGACGAGCTCGAGGGGGTGCAGGCGTGACGCCCCTTCGCGTGGCAGGTCAGATCGTTGCGTACGCAGCCTTCATCGCGCTGCTCGGCTGTCTCGCGCCGGGTCCGGTTTATCAGCATCTGGCGCCGGGGCTGGCCACGGTGAAGCTGAGTCTGCGCCACGCGGGCGCGCTGCTCGAGGATTGCCGCGACCGCACGGCCGCGGAGCTGGCGCAGCTGCCGCCCAATATGCGCGCGCCGCAGATCTGTGCGCGCGAACGCTCGCCGCTGCACCTGGAATTGCGCGTGAACGATGCGCCGGTGTATGCCGAGACGTTGGCGCCGCGTGGCTTGCACAAAGATGGTCGGGTCTCCGTGTATCGGCGCATCGCGGTGCCCGCTGGCGCCGTCCATGTGGTGGTGAAGCTGAAAGACGATGCCCGCGCCGAGGGTTATCAATACGCGCGTGAGCAGACCGTCGACCTCGCACCAGCGCAAGTGCTGGTGATCGACTTCGATGAGCGAGCAGACGACTTCGTTCTGCGCACGGCTACGCGAGCGGCGCGCCCTGCAGAATCCGCTGGATGATCTGGAAGCTCACCACCGCGGCAATCAGGATGATCGCAAAGAACACCAGGTTGCGGTTGGGTAACGGTGCGCCGCGATAGTGTTCGATGAGTCGCAATGCCCAGTCGGTGAAGAAGTAAAGGCCTACGGCGACGAGCGTGAACAGAATGGTCTGCGTCATGGCGGAAATCGCGTTGCGTTGAGCGGACAGTCTAACAACGCGCACGTGGGGCGAGCGATCG
>JAQBCT010000317.1:0-6291 GCA_032124855.1 Gammaproteobacteria bacterium | reverse complement strand
GTCGCCTTCGCTGTGAACCGATAGTGAATGGCTTGCTGCCCGTTCACATCGTAGAAGGTCGCAACATCTGGCGTTGAAGCATCGACCGCGAACGACGATCGCGCCATCCCCAACGGGTCAAATACGGCGCGCCGCAGATAGTCTTCGAAGGATTCACCCGTAACCTCTTCGACCAACAGTTGCAGAATCAGGTAGCCACCACCTGAATACTGCCAAGCCGAGCCAGGCTCGAATCCCACTTCAATTGCGCCGTTGTGCCCCGGCGACGCGTTGGGATGGCGCAATGCCTCTTCCAGACTGGGTAGCGCCACACCCGGCGCATAGCCGGCAAATCCGAGCCCATCGGTCAGGCCGGCCGTGTGGCTGAGAAGACGTCGAACCGTCACGCCGTCGTTGTCGAATTGGCTCTCAGGCAGCGTCCATCGCGACAGATACTGGGAAACGGGGGTATCGAGATCCACTCGCCCCGCTTCGACCAGCGTCATCACGGCCCAGGCAGTAATCCATTTGCTGAGCGATGCGACCTGAAACAACGTATCAGGACCCACGGGTTCGCCAATCGATGCGTAGTACTCCTCCGCAACCGCACCGCGCTGAATCAGTCGAAACGCGACATCGCCATGGTTGCGCGCGTCGATGAACCGTTTGGATGCGATCGCAAATGCCGTGGTGTCATCGGACGGCGCGAGCGCCGTGTGCCACCAGCCGTACAGCGCACCCGCGGCCACAAGCGTTGCCCACGCCAATACGCATAGCACCGTCGCCGCGGCAATGACCCAGAGTGGGCGGCGAGGCGCTGGAACCGACCCGGAGCTGCGCATCACTGGACACTCGCTGACGAAACAATGCGCGCCTAGTCTCTCACGCCAGAAACTTTCGCGGCTATACGCGCACTCAGCGAGATTCATTGCAAGTGTGCGAGTGAGCCGGCATCGTGCGCACCGGCGCAGGGAATGCCTGCTGTCGTTCCACGAAAACGCAATTGGTGCCGCTCGATGTAGTCGTCGGGGCGGGGAGGAGTCAGCGATCACACAGAGAATCGTAATCGTGGGCGCGGGATTCGCCGGGCTGTGGAGCGCGCTCGGCGCGGCACGGGTGCTCGATGGCGCGGATCGATCGGCTGGGCTGATCGAGATCGCCGTCATCGCGCCGGAGCCTGCGCTGCATCTGCGGCCGCGGCTGCATGAGGACGCCCCGCAGGATATGACGGCACCCTTGTCCGCGCTGTTCGACGCGGTGGGAATCCGTTTCATCGAGGGTCGCGTCGATGCGATCGACGCACGCGAACGCACCGTCAGTGCAGTCACCCAGAACAATCGTCGATTCACGTTGACCTACGATCGGCTCGTTCTCGCAGCCGGCAGCGAACTGCATCGACCCGACGTTCCCGGCCTGCGCGAATTCGCGCACAGCATCGACCAGGTTGCCGATGCAACGCGCCTCGATGCGCACCTGGCTGAGCTCGCCACGCATCCCGAATCGCCGGGAAGAAATACTGTGGTCGTTGTGGGCGGCGGGTTCACGGGCATCGAAATCGCCAGCGAGCTGCCGACGCGTTTGCGTGCACGTTTCGGCGAGGCGGCCGCGCTCAACGTGATGCTGATCGAACAGGCTCACGACATCGGCCCGGATCTGGGGCCGGGGCCACGCCCCGAGATCCTGACGGCGCTGCACGCGCTGGGTGTCACGGTCCGACTGGGTTGTGCGGTCACCGCAATCGATGCCGGCGGCGTCCGGATTTCTACCGACGAGTGCATTGAGGCGCAAACCACGATCTGGACGACCGGACTGCGCGCCAATTCGTTGACCAGCCAGCTCGACGCGCCACGCGACCCGCTCGGCCGGCTGCGTGTTGCGCGCGATCTTCGCGTGCCAGGTGTCGACGCGGTTTTCGCAACGGGCGACGTCGCCTTCGCAGCGCTGGACGATGCGGGCCACCACGCACTCATGTCCTGCCAGCACGCAATGACGATGGGCAAGTTCGCGGGCCACAACGTCGCTGCCGATCTGCTTGGGATGCCCACCCTTCCGTACAGCCAGCCCCGCTACGTCACCTGTCTCGATCTCGGCGCCTGGGGCGCGGTCTACTCGGAGGGCTGGGATCGTCAGGTGAAACTCGTCGGTGCCGAGGCCAAGGCGTTGAAGCGCAGGATCAACACGCGATGGATTTACCCCCCGCGCGCCGATTGCGCCGAGGCCTTCGCCGCTGCAGATCCGAATCCGACTGCGCCCCGCAACGCGTGAGCACACCGCTTGACTCATCGGTAAGTTATGACTTACGGTAAGCGGCAGCTTATATGGAACCACACGCCATGGCCGAGTCCAAGGCAAAGCGAGCGAACGCCCAGGTGCTGCGATGCCTGGCCGATCCCACGCGCCGGGCGATCATCGAGCAGCTTCGCAAGGCACCTGCCAGCGTCGGCGAGGTGGCCCAGCGCCTGCCGGTTTCACGCCCGGCCGTGTCGCAACATCTGAAGGTGCTCGAAAGCGCGGGCCTGGTGCGCCAGCAACGGCTCGGAACGCAGCGCATCTTCCGCATCGATGTCAGCGGCCTTGCACATATCAGACGCTACCTCGATGCCCTGTGGGATGACGCGCTTCGCGCCCTCGAAGATGATCAGGCGGACGCAGGTATCCGGAAATGAGCACGCAGAATGTCGAGCAGCTGTTCGCGCCCCTGCGCAAGACCCTGCATTTGAAGGCCTCTCCTACGCAGACGTTCGCCCGGTTCGCGGAACGCTTCGGCGACTGGTGGCCGCGCCACAATGGCCACTCCGTTTTCGGCGGCGAATCCGCCGGCTGCCGCCTGGAAGGTGAAGCCGGCGGCCGCATCGTCGAGTTTGCCAGCGACGGTCGTGAGGCCGAATGGGGTCGTATCGAAGTGTGGGATCCGCCGTGTCGATTGCAGTTTTCCTGGTATCCCGGGCGCGACGCCGCTACCGCACAAACCGTGGAAGTGACTTTCACGCCGGAGGAAACGGGAACGCTCATCTCACTCGAGCATCGCGACTGGCATGTGCTGGGTGCGCAAGCAGAGATCACGCGCACCGACTACGATCGGGGCTGGGACCATGTGCTGGGCAGCTTCGGTGCACATGCATCGCGCGGCGCCGCGCGCTCCGTGTATTCGGCAACGCCACGCGGGCGTGTTGCTGCGTTTACAACTCAAGTGAACGCTCCGATCGAACGCGTCTTTGAACTGCTGGCGACTGCAGAGGGACTCAATCGCTGGTTCACCGATCACACGTCGCTGGATCCGCGTGCCGGCGGGTTGCTCGTATTTCGCTGGCGCGGCGAAGGCGCAGAAGTCGACGCGCTGGAGTTCTTCGGTCGCGTGCACACACACCGTGCGCCAGACTGCTTCGCTTTCGATTGGCAGGCGGACTCCGGCGCGTACGATCTGCGCTGTCGCATCGACTTCGAGGCCGCGGGCGGCGGGACGCGGATCAGCCTGACCGAAACCGGGTTTCGCGACGACGCCACGGGGTTGCAGGATCTGCTGAACCGCCAATCCGGCTGGTCGCAATCACTCACTCAGCTGAAAGCGTTTGCGGAGCACGGCATCCGCATCTGACGTGCCCGTCGGCGGGCAAACGATCGGATTAAGGCGCGCTTGGCGGCGCCAATCGGTAGACGCGCGCCGCGGTGCCATTGAACATCGCAGTTTCTTCGGATTCGCTGAGTCCCGCGCGCGCCGCGATGCGCTTGAACGTGTTCCACAACGTGCGGTAAGAGACACATTCCTTATCCACAGGGAAGTTGCTCTCGAACATGCAGCGCTGTGGACCGAACGCCTCGATCGCGTACTGGTAGTAGGGGTAAAGCATTTCGCAGAGTTCCTCTGACCCAAGCGGGCGCGCGCGTCGATTCATGTGAAACGGCGGCTCCCACGGCCCTACACGCTGCTGCGCCCCGCCCACTTTCATCACCGCGTTGGGGCATGCGGCAATCGCATCGATGCTGTTTCGCCATGCCGCCAGCGCATCAGCGCCGGCATCCGGATCGATCCGGCCGCCGAGATGGTTGACGATGATCGTTACGTCGGGATTGGCCGCCCCCAGTCTCGCCAGGGCCGGCAGGCGCGCGTGATCGGGTGAATAATTGTCGAAACTCAGTCCATATTTGCTCAGCAGCGCATAGCCTTCGAGGAACTGCGCATTGAGATCGCTGGGAAATCCGCTGCGAATGCCGCGAAAGTTCGGCGAAGCCGCCAGATGAGCCGCAAGCACCGGCTCCGCCGCTTTGCCCGGGCGCAGATCCGCGGAACCGAAGATCCCCGTGCACAGGCGCGTTGCGCCATAGATGCCCGAGCGGCTCATCGCGGCGATGCCGTGCACGAATTCGGTTTCGCCGACGCACCGCTGCGCTTCAGGACCATCCGAGCGATAGAACGCCCCACACTGGGCAAAGACCGTCTGAACGACGTTGTGGCCCGCCTCGCGTATGTCGCGCGTGATCTCTTCGCAGAGGTAAACCTTCTGTTGAAAGCTCAGATACGGCTCGGTAGCCGCCGTGCGTAGATCCCACAGATGATGGTGCGGGTCGATGATCGGCAGCTCCGGTTTCAGCACCGCCTCCGGCGTCTCCCTGTCCAGCCACTGTGTGATGGGTTCGTTTTCGGGATAGGTCATGGTGACGGCCTTCGATGGTGTCGCTCGACTGGGATTCTACGGTGCGCGACGATTCTGCACATCTTCGCGCAGGCGCATGGCGCCGAGGTACGCTGCCGCACTGAAATCACCGAACGCCAACGAGGACCGCAACCGTGAAACATCTGATCGCCGTGTTGACAGAACCGACGCCCGGCAAGGAGGCCGAGTTCAACGATTACTACGAAAATCTGCATCTGGGCGAGGTGCTCCAGTCCACCGGCTGGGATACCGCCCAGCGCTTCATCCTCACCGACGAAGCAGGACGGAAGTGCCCGCACAAATATCTGGCGCTATATCAGGTGGAGGCCGACGACGCGAGCGAGATCATCAAAACACTCAACGCAACGCGCCCCCAACGGCAACAGAGCGATGCGCTGAACCGCACCACTGCAGCGCTGTGGGTGTTCAGTGAAACCGGCCCGCTGCACAGGCGTTAAGGTTTGCCCTTCAATTCCTTCGCGACGCTCGCGAAGAAGCTGTCCAGCACGATGAAGAACGGACCGTCCGCATCCGGATACGACGACTGAACGACCATCGCGATGTCGTCCTTCGGCAGGATGTGGATTGTCTGGCCATGAATGCCTTCCGCAGAAACGGTTCCGCTGGGCTGGTCGATGTACCACTGCGACATGTACGAGTGGTCGCGGCCACCGTTCTCGTTCCCCCACAGGCTTGGACGCGGTGTGCTACCGGCGGCAATCTTCGCAACCACCGCGGCCGGCACGATCTGTTGGCCGTTGAAGGCACCCTCCTGCGCCATCATGACGGCCAGTCGCATTGCATCGCGCGCCGTAATGTTGAGGCCGCCGCCCGAGACGGCCTTGCCGTGCGGATCGGTGGCGTAGAAGGCGTCGCGCTCCGCACCGATCTTGCCGTAGACCTTCTGCTCGAAGACGTGGGCGAAGCCGGTGCCGGTCACCTTCTCGATCACCCAGCCAAGCACTTCGGAGTTCGCGGTGACGTAATGAAAGTCCTCGCCGTGCCTGCCCTTCTTTCGCAGCGACGGCAGGAATTCGTAAAGGGATGGGAACGACTTGACCCCCGGCGGGACAGGGCGGAACCCCGCGGCATAGGCGAATTGGAAGATGGTCGAGCTGGGATCGTCGTAGATCTCGGCGAAATCAATGCCAATCTCCATGTTCATCAGGTTGCGCAGCGTCGCGTCGTCGTATGCGCTGCCTATCAACTCCGGCACGTAGTCGGTGACCTGTTTCGTCTCGTCGAGCTTGCCTTCGGCGATCAGCAGTTCCGCGACGAGCCCGGTGAAGGACTTCGTCACGGACATCATCAGATGCCGGGTGCGCGCCGTTTCACCGTTGCGGTAGACCTCCTGGCGCAGCTTCCCGTTCGACCACAGTGCGAGCGCGTCTATGTGCTGATCTTTGAGGAACTGGGAGAGGTTGCGTTTCGTCCCGGCATAGTCGACGAACTCGAACTGGCTGAGATCATACGGCTCGACTTCGAGCGCGCTTACCGGACCCACGCCGCGGTCCACCGTGGTCGTCGGCAGAATTGCGTCGACGTGTTGGAGCGACCACACGTTATACGGTGGTTCCAACCAGTTATCGAGGGTGACCTGATCGGCCGGCGGCGGCGGCACGCCGGCCATGATGCTGGTGCCACTGGCCGGTGCGTCGGC
>JAQBCT010000316.1:0-9786 GCA_032124855.1 Gammaproteobacteria bacterium | reverse complement strand
AATGCGTATGTAAACGTCTTCGAAAGCAAGAACGACCTGCTGGTGCTCGACCCCAACAGCGAATTCTTCCAGTACCTGAAACAGAGCGGGAACTGATGCACAGTCGCGCCGCCGGGCCGGGGGACACCCCCGGCCCTTTGCTGTGTGGCGTTCGCACAGGGCGATGAATATGTGGCGCGAGTTCGCGGTTGCACTGTGCCTGGTGCTGGTGATCGAAGGCATGCTGCCGTTCGTCTCGCCGCGCCGCTGGCGATCATTCGCGGCAGTGGCCCTGCGCGTAGATGATCGAACGGTGCGGATGCTGGGGCTGTTCAGCATGGTCTGCGGTACGGCTATGTTATATCTCGTTCGTTGATCGGCGCCGCGATGAAACAGAATGTGTGGCGACTCCCCGACGGAATTGATGAGGTGCTGCCGCCTGATGCCGGTGCATTGGAGCAGATGCGCCGCCGCGTTCTGGATCTATTCGGCGTCTGGGGCTACCAGTACGTCGAGCCGCCGCTCATCGAATTTCTGGATGGGCTGCTGGTGGGATCCGGCAACGACCTGGAACTGCAGACATTTCGCATGGTGGATCAGCGCAGTGGCCGGATGCTCGGCATTCGCGCCGATATGACATCCCAGGCTGCGCGCATCGACGCGGCAAGCATGTCGGGCGATGCACCACGGCGATTGTGTTATGCGGGCACCGTCGTGCACGCCAATCCGACGGGTGTACTGGAATCGCGCGTGCCGCTGCTCGCCGGTGCAGAACTGTTCGGGGCGCCGGGGGTGGCGGCCGATGCCGAGGTGATCAGCCTGATGGTGGAAACCCTGCGCTGCGCCGGCATTGATGAACCGGTGGTTGAATTGGGTCATGTCGGGATTTTTCGCTGCGTCGCCGCCGTGGCTGAGATGAACACGCAGCTCGAAGAGGCCGTGTTCGCCGCCTTGCAGCGCAAGGCACAGCCGGATCTGGAGGAGCTGTTCGCGCAGGCGCCGGTGGCGCCGGAAATTGTCGCGATCGTCAGTGTGTTGCCGACCCTGCTGGGCGACCGCAGTATCCTCGCGCGCGCCCGGAGGGAATTCGGTGGCGCGCCGGACGGTGTGCTGGCGGCACTGGATGAACTCGAGACGCTGGCGGATGCAGTGATGCAGCGCTGCGCCGGGGTGCGGTTGCGCTTCGATCTGTGCGAGCTGACGGGTTACGGCTATCACACCGGCGTGGTATTCGCAGCGTACAGTGCCAATTTTGGCCGCGCGGTGGCCCGCGGCGGGCGCTACGACGGCATCGGCGCGGCGTTTGGACGGGGCCGTGCCGCCACTGGCTTCGACGTCGATCTGAAACGCTTGCCGAAGTCGGGCGCGGTGGCGCGTGCCGAGTTGATCTGGGCCCCGGGCATCGAATGGGTGGACGCGACGCAACGCGCCGCGCTGGTACAGGCGGTGGCGGAACTGCGGCAGGCAGGTGAGTCTGTCATCGGCGCACTGGCGTCGAGCGCGCAACCCGACGCGAATTGCGATCGTGAACTGGTGTGGGCCGACAACGCGTGGCGGATTCGGCCGCTCCAACGACACAGTTAAGAGGTGAGCATGGGTAAAAACGTGGTCGTCATCGGCACCCAGTGGGGCGATGAAGGCAAAGGCAAGATCGTCGATCTGCTCACGGAAGACGTGGCGGCGGTGGTGCGCTTTCAGGGCGGCCACAACGCTGGCCACACGATCTGGATCGACGGCGTCAAAACGGTGCTGCACCTGATCCCCTCCGGCATTCTGCGACCCGATGTGCAATGCCTCATCGGCAATGGCGTGGTGCTGGAGCCGCATGAATTGATGAAAGAAATCTCCCAGCTGGAAGCAACTGGCGTGCCGGTGCGTCAGCGGCTGCGCATTTCTCCGGCGTGTCCGCTCATCCTGCCGTACCACGCCGAATTGGACCGTGCTCGTGAAGAGCAGCGCGGCGAGCTGAAGATCGGTACCACGGGGCGCGGCATCGGGCCTGCCTATGAAGACAAGGCGGCGCGCCGCGGCCTGCGCATTGGCGACCTGCTGTACGTGCAGGAATTCGCTGCAAAACTCGCCGAAGTGATGGACTACCACAACTTCGTGCTGGCGCATTACTACAAGGTCAAACCCGTGGATTTCCAGGCCACGCTGGACTCGACGCTTGCCATCGGCGAGCAGGTCCAGCCCATGGTGGCCGATATCGTGCCCATCCTGCACGGCCTGCGCAAAGCCGGCGCTAACCTGTTGTTCGAAGGTGCGCAGGGCGCGTTGCTCGACATCGACCTAGGCACCTATCCGTTCGTGACGTCTTCCAATACGACGGCGGGTGGCACCGCCATCGGCAGTGGTTTTGGCCCGCGCTACCTCGACTACATTCTGGGTATCACCAAAGCGTACTCCACCCGGGTGGGCTCGGGTCCGTTTCCCACTGAGCTCTTCGATGCGGTCGGCGCCAGGCTGGGTGAGCGCGGCAAGGAGTTCGGTGCCACCACAGGACGTGCGCGACGTTGCGGATGGTTCGATGCTGTGGCGCTGCGTCACGCCGCCCAGATCAACAGCATTTCGGGATTGTGCATCACCAAGCTCGATGTGCTTGATGGCCTGGACACGCTGAAGATCTGTGTGGACTACGAGGGTCCGGATGGCGCGTCTTGTCCCGTGCGCTTCGGCAGTGAGTATTATTCGAGCGTGAAGGCCGTTTACGAAACGCTGCCGGGATGGAAGGAATCCACGCTGGGTGTGCGCGACCGTGCCGCCCTGCCCGCCAATGCGCGAGCCTACCTGCGGCGCATCGAAGAAACCGCCCAGACGCCCATCGATATCATCTCAACAGGACCCGATCGCGATGAGACCATCATGCTGAGAAACCCGTTCTCGGACTGACCCATGCTGGATGCCAAGCTCCTGGAAATTCTTGTCTGCCCCGTCACCAAGGCATCGTTGACCTACAAGCCAGAGCGCGACGAACTGTGGTGTCGCGCCAGTGGCTTGGCGTATCCGATTCGGGACGATATTCCGATCATGCTGGAAGCCGAGTCGCGGCAGCTCACGGCGCAGGAGCGTGCCAGTCTGTTCGAGTGATGCGTCCCTGCCCTGGTGAGATTCATCACGCAATGGCGGATTGGACGACGCAGGCAACTGCGCCACAGCGCAACTCATTGAATCCCGTGCGTTAAAGCCATTGGCGTGATCCTTGCTAGTTTGGCCGACCGAACTACAGGTGGCCTGACCAATGTCTGATTCATCCAAGACCGATAGCAAACGTTCGAGTTACGGGCGACGCGTTGCGGTCGCCGCGGGGGCGCTGGTGGTGGTCCTGCTGGGATCAGTAGCCATTGCCCAACGCTTCTCGGACGGACCCTTGAGCGCAATCATTCCCGGTGGCGCATTACGCGCCGGGAACCTGGTGACGGACGCAGACCTCGTCACAGTGCTCGGCGACAGGGGCACGTGCGTCGATGGCGTGTGCGCGCCGATGGACCCCATCGAGCTGCAGCTCGTCGACCCACCCACATCCAGATACATCGGGATCATGGTGCGCGAGGGCGAGGTCTACCTGCCGTGCGACCTGGGCTTCATGTGGGGTCGCTTCGAAGGTAACCAGCGCACCGTGCTGCATCTGATTTATCTGTTCAAACGCTGGCACGAGGACGCGCAGCGCGACGGCCGGGTGATGTTGCGCCTCGACGGCAAACGATTCGAGCGTCAGGCAGTGCGCGTGATGGACCCGGCTCTCATCGCGGCGCTGCGCGCGCAGCTCGAGGAAATGGGCAGGGCCTGGGTTGCGCCGGAGCCGCTGGGAGCGGCCCCCACCGAAGGACCGCGGGACATCTGGTTCTTCCGGCTGGAACCGCGCTCCGCCACCTGATGAGCGCCGAGCGGATCTGGCTTTGGAGACGCACTGACGCGCTGACCATTCCCCCTAGCACGTCCGTCAGTACGGGCACAGGGAGCACTCGCGGTTCGCAACTCAATCCGCTTTGTGGTGCGGATTCAACCGGTCAACGCAACACACTAGTCTCCTGTACCGGAGAAGGAGTGTTGCCGATGAAGTACAGGACGAGGATTTACTGCACCGAGGCTGGCAAGACTCTGATGTGCGATCGATGGCAGAAAGGCGACTCCCTGCAGAGCATCGCGCAACGAAGCAGAAGCTAGTGATGAGTCTATTTGGTGGAGCCGAGGGGGATCGAACCCCTGACCTCTGCATTGCGAACGCAGCGCTCTCCCAGCTGAGCTACGGCCCCGTGGCGCCGACTCTATCAGGTCATCCGGCAGCCGTGGCTACCAGGCATCGATGCCGGCCAACCTGCGCCCCAGCGCGGTGAACTGGACCGCGGGTCCTGGTTCCGGGTCGAGTTGTCCAGGTACTTTCTGACGCACCGCCCAGGCTGGTGGACGTTTCTCCAGGCACAGCCGTGCCTGCGTGGCGCGCGCATCTTCGGCGCCAGCCGGCGTCATCGTCACGTACTGCACCAGGCGTGGTTCGGAACTCACATTGGCCAGGCTGGTGTGCGGCATGCGGCGGTGCCAGATCACCAGGCTGCCTTGTTCCGCGCCCACGGGAATAAGCGGGTACGTGGATACGTCGGGCTGCCGCACTTCGGCGTCGCTGGGTCCCGCCGCCACCCACGTATCGAGGCTGCGATACAGCGCGGGCACCATCGCGAATGCACCGCGTTCGGCGGGCGTGTCGGTGAGATAGATCAACCCCTGCACGGCGAGCGTATTGGGCAGCCGCGGGTCGCCGTCCCAGTGCACAGCATCCATGCGGAAGTCGTCCTCGTGCATTGCCTGAGGTGCCTTGAACGAGCCGCGATCCAGGCTTACCCACAGTTTCGTTTCGGCGTAAATCGCGCTGAATATCTGATGCAGCACGGGCAACTGACGCACATCCCATAACGCCTGATGATGGTGCATGGCCACGATGCCGTGGCCCTGTTTGACGTAGCGCCGCCACGACTCACGATCATCAAGATCCACGTTGATGAATGCGCAGATCGCGGCGGCAGCGCGCTCGCATAGCGCCCTCGGCACCACGTTGGGGATCACCAGCCATCCTTGCTCCAGCAGCAGATCTCGATCCACGATCATGTCGGATGGTCTCGGATTCATTGCGTGAAATAGTCACGCACGCGCGCGACGATCTGGTGTGCTGAGCGCGCGTCGATCTCACGGGGATCGATCAGCACGTAGCCATCGTCGACGTGATGATTCCGGGTCCTGATGCTGGGCGTTCCGCCCGCGAGAAACCGCAGCAGATCCCGCAGATCACCACCTGCTGCAAGACCCAGCGATACCCGTTCGATGTCGCGTCCTGCTTCGTCGACGCGGATGGCAGCGCGCACGCCCTCGATCCCGCGCAGACCGTCCAGCAGGGTTCTAACGATTCCGCTACGGCGCAAACTCTCGGCCTCAACATCGCGCGGCACAAACGCCTCCAGTGCCGCCAGCAGCCCGACGATCTGCTCCTTGCCTACCTTCATGGCGCGGGCAATACCGCGTTGCTGCAGTTCGCAGGCCTCAATCAAGTCGCTCCGCCCGGCGATGAAACCGACGGTGGGTCCGCCGATGGCCTTCCCACCCGAGTAGGTGACCAGGTCGGCGCCGTGTGCGATATAGACCTGTAGATCTTCTTCGGCGGCGGCGTCTACGATCACTGCAACGCCGCGCTCATGACACGCTCCTATGCATGCGGGCAGATCGATCATCCGCTGCTGAGCGCTGTGGTGGGATTGCACGAACAGCAGCGCCGCGATGTCGTCGAACTTCTGCAGCGCGGCTTCGAGCAAGGCGCGCGGAACGTCGTCCATTGTTCCCAGGATGTGCGGCGCGCCGCCGCCGAGTCGGATCATCTGCGTCACCGCGGCGCCGAAATTCACGTCGTGCCCTGCTTGCAACAGCACCCGCCGCGGCAGGCCGGTCGCATCGGGCAACTGCAGCACGCGCTCCATGTGGGTGCCGGTAATGCAGGCGGCGACGCTGATGGCAATTCCTGCAGCGGCGCCGGTGGTGACACAGGCGGCGTCGGCCTTGGTGTATTGCGCAATCAGCGTTCCTGCGCGCTGCCGCAGCGCCTGCATATCAATGTGCGCGCCGGCTGCTTCGGCCTGGGCCCGCGCAACGGCGGCCGACTGCGCCGTGCCGCCCAGTGCCGTCATCTTGCCCGCACCGTTGATGAGGGTCTCTACCCCGAAGCGTTGATAAATGTTCCCGGCCATCGTCAGAGGGTCGCGCTGCGTTCGTAATATGCGCCGCTGACGAAAACGCCACGCGGCACCACCCACTGCTTCGTCATGCGCTTGGCACCCAGGGTGTCTTCCAGTTCGCGCACCTCGTCGAGCACATCGAAAACAGTGATGTGTGCCGGTGCACCCACCGTGAGGTCGCCGAAGCCGCGTTCGTCGAGATGTAGCATCGCCGCGGGCGTGAAAGTGACAGCGCGCACGACGTCGGCCAGCGACAGTCCCAGTGCCAACAATTTGTTCATGGTGCGGACGAGGGAAAAGGCGTATTTGTTCACGTTGCCCGCATGCAGGTCGCTTGAAATGGAATGCACGGGCATACCTTGGGCGAGTGCGTGTTCGCAGGTGTCGAAACTGAACGACGCCGCACCGTGGCCGATGTCTACGTGCACACCACGTTCCACTGCGGCGCGGAATGCGGGCAACACTTTGCTCTGATAGGTCAGCACGCCGCCGATCTTGCCGTGATAGGCATGCGTGATGATGTCGCCGGGGCGCAGCAGATCCAGCACGTCGTCCACCACGGGCGGCGCGTTGCCGATATGCAGCATCAGCGGCCGATTCACCAGCTCGGCCGCCTTGCGCGCCATCTTCACGGCCTGTTCGCCGAATGCATCGGTGTGGGATGCCGACGCCAGTACCTTCACCCCCAGCAGCCAGTCACGGTGTCGGTCGAATGCGCGCACGACACCGGGGAGGTCGCACAAATCGGGACGCGATGTGTGCCCGCCACCGACATGGGGTAAGCCCGGTGAGCCGATATTGATGAACGCATAGGCGCGCGTGATTTGTGTTTTGTGCACAAACTCAGGAAACGCATCCACTGTATCGGCGCCGAAGGAACCCGCGTCCACGCAGCACGCGACACCCTGCTGCACGCCGATGCGGTCGGCAGATAATCGCGATGTCTTGAACAGCGGATGCGCAAATATATGTGTGTGTGCGTCGATGAATCCGGCCGATACGTAGGCACTTGCAGCATCGACCACGGCCGCGCCGGCGGCCGCAGCCGAATCGACCTGTCCCAGCGCGGCGATGCGTTCGTCCTCGATCAACACATCGCCGCGACGAAAGCTGTGGCTGGCGCTGTCGTAAAGCTGCCCGCCCCGTATCAGAACTGTTGGCATGGAACGCGAAACCTCTTGTCGGGTTATCTGCTCGATGCGTCGAGCATACCCAATTGCCTGATTCGGGTCGCCAGCGTCATCGCGGCGCTCGCCCGCTCGCCAATTTCATTCCATCGCCGCGCCATGATCAGGTCGCGTGACGCAATCCACGAACCGGCCACCGCGACCACATTCGCCCGGTTGAGGTACGCGCCGAGATCGTCCGCATGGATCCCTCCGGTTGGCACAAAAGACACCGCAGGAAATGGGCCTTCCAGGGTCGCAAGCTGCGCGAGTCCGTGCGGTTGCGCCGGGAACAGCTTCTGCACTGGGTAGCCAGCATCGTGCAACACCATCACCTCGCTCGGCGTGCTGGCCCCCGGCAACCAGGGCACCGGCATCGTGCGCGCCGCATCGATCAGTGCCGGTGTGCTGCCGGGGCTGATCAGTAGCGTTGCACCGGCTGCCCGCGCGGCATGCATGTCGGCGGGCGCACGAATGGTGCCTGCGGCGACGGCAAGACCAAGCCCGGCGGCGGTGATCGTGGCGATGGCTTCGAGGGCTGCATCGCTGCGCAGCGCAATTTCAACGAGTTTCATGCCAGCGTCGCGCAGCACACCCGCCAGGGGCAGCGCGTCTTCGGCATGGTCCAGGGTGATCACCGGAATGACGGCGGCTTCACGCAGCTGCTCAAGCATGATCGTCTCGTGATTCGAACAGCTACATTACCGTGTCCCGGGCGCTGATACAGTGTGGCTGTGGCGGGGACTTGAACGGGTCGTGATGTCGCGGCGATTCCTGGTTGGCACGTATACATCGCGGCGTAACGCACGCGGTGTGTACCTGTGCACGATGGATGACGCGGGGCGCATGGACATCCAAGACGTCTGCAACTGCCAGGATCCTTCCTTCGTTGCGCTTCATCCACGGATGCCGATCGCCTATGCGGTGAACGAACTTCCGGCCGGGCACGGTCGCGTGACAATGATTGGCATCGGGGACGAGCGTCTAGAGGTTCGCCAGCACGTGGGCTCTGGTGGAGATCTGCCGTGCCACGTGAGCGTACTTGCCGACGCGCGCGCCATCGCGGTGGCCCACTATGGCTGCGGCACGATCAGTGTGTTCGATCTCGACGCCGGTGGTGCACTGACGCGCGAGCGCACCGCGCATCATCACGTGGGACGCTCGGGGACCTCACCGCGGCAGGCAGCGGCCCATGCACACTGTGTGGTGGCCACACCTGACGCCCTGTATGTCACTGATCTCGGCATGAACTGTGTGGTGGTCTACAGCGCTGATGGGCGCGATGAACGTTCCCGCTGCACGGTGCACGCCGGTGCAGGTCCGCGTCATCTGTGTTTTGACGCAACGAACACGCAGGCATGGCTCAGCAACGAATTGGACAACACCGTTTCCGTGCTCGATGTCGAGGCCGATGGCGCGCTCAAAGAACGGGTATGGCTGAGCACGCTGCCGGATGGCGCGGCCACGCGCAGCGCCGTCAGCGAACTTGCCCTGCACAACTCTGGCGAGTGGCTGTACGTGGGCAATCGGGGTCACGATTCGCTGGCCTGGTATCGCGTGGCGGCGCACGGCGCATTGACATGGCGCGGCGCGGTGTCGACTCAGGGCGGACACCCGCGCCACTTTGCGCTGTCGGCAGACGGCGATATTTTGCTGGTGGCGAACCGGGACTCGAACGCTCTCGTGCCGTTTCGAATTGATCGTGCAACGGGCGAGCCCCAGCCACTGGTGGCGCCGTTCGTGGGAGTCCCGGCGCCAGTGTGCGTGCGCTGGCTGTGAGGAATCAGGTCGCATCCAATGCGCGTGCCACGCCATCCACCCGTTGCCATTGGCCGAACAGCTCGGCGTAGCGCGCGACCCGCGTTGCCTGGGGAAGGAAACGCCGCTTCACCACCACCATCGCTCCGGCCGCGACGTCGTGGTGTGCGTGATAGCGCAAAGCAACGGCCGCGAACACTGCAGCACCACGCCCCTCGACTGCCTCGTCGGAAGCCTCGAGTGGTCGGTTGAGCACATCGGCCAGAATTTGACACCACACGCCGCTGCGCGCACCGCCACCTGTGAGGCGGACAACCGTGGGCTCACCGCACCAGCCGGCAACCTGATCGAATACGCCGCGGATGGCGAATGCCGTGCCTTCGAGCACCGCACGGTAGAGGACGGCGCGATCGTGGCTGGTGCGCATGCCGGCAAATACGCCACGGGCACCGGGACGCGACACAGGCGCGATCTGTCCCCCTAGAAACGGCAGAAATGTCACGCCGCGCGCGCCCGGTTCCACCTCCGCCGCGGCAGTATCCAGCGCGTTGAAGTGACGGGTTCGCGATGGATCGTTCGCCCCGTAGATCAAATCGACGAACCAGTCGGCCGCGCGGCCGCCGAACCACGCGTTGCCGCCAAGCACTGCTCGATCCGGCGGTAGCCCG
>JAQBCT010000315.1:0-5895 GCA_032124855.1 Gammaproteobacteria bacterium | reverse complement strand
GCCGCCCACGTAGCCGCTGGCGGTGTAGAGGTCGTAGTCGCCCGCGCCGATGCGCAGCAGGGTCGCGAACTCGCGATCCGGGCGCCGGGTGGTGATGTTGAGTGCGCCAACAGGTGTGTTGCGACCGTAGAGCGTGCCTTGCGGGCCTCGCAATATTTCCACGGTTGCGACATCGGAGAGTTCACCCAATGCCTGGGCGCTGGACGGCAGATAGACGCCGTCGACGAATACCCCGACGCTCGGTTCGATGCCCGGATTCGTGCCGGATGAGCCGATGCCGCGAATGGCGATGGCGGAGTTGCGCAGATTGTTCGGCGTGTCGATTTCGAAGTTGGCCACAAATGGGGCCAGATCAACGAGATCGCTCACGCCCATTTGGAGCAGGTCTTTGCTGGTGAACGCCGAGATGGACAGCGGCACTTCCTGGATGTCCTCCGCCCGCTTGCGCGCGAGCACGATCACCTGCTCCAGCTGTTCGAGTTGCAACTCGAAAATATCCTCCTCGGCGCGAAGGCTCAGCGGCTGCAGTGCGCCGAGACCGATCAGCAGCAGGGAGAGTGTTCTGCAACACCGCTCTACCATCGACCCGGCTCCCGTGGCGTGTATGCAGCGAGCCTACTCCAACCGGCCGGTGCTGGGGCGCTTGTAGCGGTTGCGCTCTCATTCGCGCGTTTCGTCGGGATCCAAGCCTACAGGGGTATGCTGTGGCGACTGTCGGGTAATCCGTAGGCAGCGCGATCATGTCGAAATGGCAAGCGACCTGGGGGGCTGCCGCCATTGCGGTCCTTGGGCTCGTGGCGGCCAGCACATTTGCAGCGACCATCGACCGCGTTAAGGCGGGCGAGTTGAAGGCCGCCTACCTGAAGCAGATTGCTGCACTCACCACCTGGCCCGACACCGCAGCCGACGCACACACGCGTTCGCGAACGGATTCGCGAACGCGTCCGATCGTGATCGGCGTGCTAGGCCCGGATCCCAATGGCGTGATGGCACCGATTCGGCTGCGCATGCAATCTGAGGTGCCACTTTCCGCGCAGGGTCGCCGCCTCGAACTGCTCGACATACCGGCAATGGGCGACGCATCGGACGACGCGGCCATGACGGATGCGCTGCAAGCATGCGACGTGCTGTTTCTGTCGGCCGATGCCGAAGGTGACTGGGCGCGGGTGAAGCCACTGCTGGGCGTGCGGCCCATCGTTACTGTCAGCGAGATGGCGAGCTTCGCCCGCGAGGGCGGCATGATCGAGTATGTGCTCGACGTCGATGGCGGCACGCTGCGCCTGATCGTCAATCTCGACGCGATTCAGCGCACCGGCATCGTCTTGAGTTCGCGCGTGCTGGCGTTGAAGAATGTTGTCGTTCTGCGCGACGTCGCCACACCATGAAACTGTATGCGCGCTCCAGCTTTCGCGCCAAGCTGATCTTTCAGTCGATGCTGACGGCTGCGGCGGCATTGCTGCTGGCCTTGGCGGTGCTGGGCACCTACGACCGCTCACGCACACACCAGCGTGTGATCAACGAACTGCACAATCATGCCGAGCACATCGCGCCGGCGGTGGAAGCGGCGGTTGCGTTCGACGATGCCGCCACCGCCCGGCAGAGTCTCGACATTCTTGCAAATGACCCGCGGGTGCTGGGCGGAGTCATCTACACGACCGACGACGCGCTATTTGCGCGCTACGCGCGGCGCGGCACGGTGTTAGACCTGCCGCTCACTCCGCCGGCCGAGGGGCCAACGTTCTATGCTGACCGCCTGGAGTTGGTGCGGCCGATCGCGCTCGACGGCGAACGCCTGGGCACGCTGTTTCTGCGCCGCGATCTGACGGATCTCGACGATGCATTGCGCGACCTCTATGTGATCGGACTGGGCGTGCTGGTCGCGGCCCTGCTGATTGCATTGCTCAGCGCGACCTGGTTCGGCCGTCTGCAGAGTCGCCCGGTGCAGGAGCTGATGCGGGTGACACAAGCCTCGCGGGTGGGGGACTACACCGTGCGCGCGCAGAAACTCTCCGAGGACGAACTGGGTGAACTGACGGATGCGCTGAACGAAATGCTGGCCGAAATCGAAAGGCGCGACGACGCGCTGTCGCAGGCGCGCGACGATCTCGAGATCCGCGTTGAGGCGCGCACCCGCGATCTGGCCGGTTCCCAGGCGGAGCTCGTTGTTGCCAAGGAAGCGGCCGAACACGCCAATCAGGCCAAGAGCGAATTCCTGGCCAACATGAGCCATGAAATCCGCACGCCGATGAACGGCATCATCGGCATGGCGGAACTGTTGGCGGCCACGCGGCTCGATGAAGAGCAGGACGAGCAGCTCGGGATGATCCGCCAATCCGCGCAGTCATTGTTGCATCTGCTCAACGACATCCTGGATTTCTCCAAGATCGAAGCCGCGAAATTCGACCTGGACTCGATCGAATTCAGTCTGGGTAAATGTATCGGCAGCGCTGCCAAGCTTTCCGCTCCCCGCGCCAGCGAGAAAGGCCTGGAACTCGCCTGTCGTGTCGCGCCCGAGGTGCCGGATCAACTCGTTGGCGACCCCGCGCGTCTGCGTCAGATCCTGCTCAATCTCGTGGGCAATGCCATCAAATTCACCGAGCGGGGCGAAGTGGTCATCGACGTGACGGTGGCCGCCGATGCCACGGCGCCAGGAGTGGCCCGGCTCGAATTTCAGGTGCGCGACACGGGCATCGGTATCGCTTCGGCCGCGCAGGCAGGGATATTCGATGCGTTTCGGCAGGCCGATATGTCGGTGACCCGTCGCTTCGGCGGCACAGGACTCGGGCTGACGATTTCGGCGCAGCTGGTGCGGATGATGGGCGGCGAGATCTGGCTGACGAGTGAAGAGGGCGTGGGTTCTACTTTCTGTTTCACGGCCGAATTTCCACTGGGTGTGGCGCCCCGCGCGGTGGCTGGCATGCATGAACTGACAGACGTTCCCGTGCTCGTGGTGGATGACAACGCCACCAACCGGTTCATCTTCGTTGAGACGTTCACGGCCTGGAAGATGCAGCCGACAGCGGCCGAGGGCGTGGCAAGCGCGCGCACGGCGTTGCGCGATGCGCAGCGTGGTGGCCACCCCTTCAAGCTGGCGCTGGTGGACATCCAGATGCCGGACGTCGACGGCTTTGCATTGCTCGAAGCAATCGCCGCAGACGCGCCACCAGATCGACCGGTCATCATCGTGGCGTCATCGACGGTTGCCCCGGGTGAGCGTGCGCGTGCGCTGCAACTGGGGGCGGCGCGGTATCTGGTGAAGCCCATCGTGCAGTCGGAATTGTTGGACGCAGTGCTCGAGGTGTTGGGGATGGGCGCTCCTGTGGCGCAGCAGATGCCGGTGGCGGTTGCGTCACAGGCTACGCCGCTAAGAGTTCTGCTGGCGGAGGACAGTCTGATCAATCAGCGCGTTGCCGTGGGATTGTTGACCCGGTGGGGGCATATGGTAGATGTCGCCAACGACGGCCATGAGGCGGTCGCCGCAGCGGCGCAGCACCGCTACGACGTCGTGCTGATGGATGTGCACATGCCGAACCTCGACGGACTCGAAGCCACGGCATTGATTCGCGAGGGCGAGCGGCAGACGGGGGCGCACGTGCCGATCATTGCCATGACAGCGAGCGCCATGAAGGGTGATCGCGAGCGGTTTCTGGCGGCGGGAATGGATGACTATCTGTCCAAACCCTTCGAACCCGCTGCCTTCCGCGCGCTGCTGGAAACCCATACAAAGCGCGAGCGCATCGCAGCGAATGCGACCCGCGACGATGGCAGGGTATAGTCCGAATGAAGGGGGAAGCAGCGCATGAATGCTGATGAATCTGACCGCACCGACCACGCAGACAAATCTGTGGATTGGCGCGTCGCGCAATCGCTCACGGGCGGCGATGAGGCGCTCCTCGACGAGTTGATTGCCATGTTTCCTGCCGAGAGCGCCAAACACCTGAACGAAATTCGTGCCGGCATCGCCGCGGACGATGCGCCACGACTCACCCGCGGTGCGCATTCCTTGAAGAGCGCAGCCGGCATGTTTGGCGCCGCGCGGCTCGCTGCGTTGGCATTGGCGATGGAGCAACTCGGCCGCGCATCGAATATGGTCGAAGCGGCAACGCGTCGGCAGGCATTGGACGATGAAACCGCCCGGGTCGCGGCGACATTGCAACAGGGCCGGGCCTGAGGGAGGACTGATGGAGAACTCGACGGTCACGCGTTCACGACCCACATTTCTGGTGGTCGACGATGACGCGATGGTGCGCAAACTGGTCGCCCACGGTCTCGCGGCGCTGGAGCCGGAATCGGTCATCGAGGTGGAAGACGGGCTGCAGGCCCAAAAGGTACTCAGCGAACGTCAGATCGACGTGGTGATCACCGATGTCCTGATGCCGAATATGGATGGTCGCGCGCTGATGCAGTGGGCCAAAACGAACTGTCCCGAACCGCTGTGGATTGTGCTGTCGGGACTGGATACGTTTGATGCCGCCATCGACGCATTGCACCTGGGCGCGTTCGACTATCTTGCCAAACCACCGGAGGTGCAGCGCGTTCGCGTGGCGGTGCGCAATGCGCTGGACAAGATTGAAATGCGGCGCGACCGGGCGCGGCTGCGCGGTCAGATCGAACGAAGCAATGGCCAGCTGGCCACCAAGGTCGAACAGCTCGAGTCGGTGTGCCACATGCTGGAAGATCAGGCCGCGGTGATCAATGACGACATCGCGCGGGCCGAAGTCATCCAGCGTGCGCTGTTACCAAAACACCCCCCCAAAGTGCGCGGCTGGTGCGTCGAAAGTCTGTATCGGCCGGGCAATATCATGGGCGGCGACTTCTACGACATCATCCCGCTGCGCGACCGGTATGTAGGCATCGTGGTGGCGGATGCGGCCGGGCATGGGGTCGCCGCCGCCATGGTCTCGGTGCTGTTCAAGTTGCGCCTCGCGCTGTGGGACGATCAGAACAGCCTGCCGCTCATGCCCAAGGACGTGTTGCGTGTGCTGAATGGCCATCTGTGCGAGGACCTGTCGGCGCCCGGCACATTCATCACGGCGGTGTACGCACTGCTCGACCACCGCACCGGACATGTACGCATTGCCTCGGCGGGGCATCCGTCGAGTATCTGGACCTCACCGGGCGGACAATCGAAGTTGCTGACGCGTACGGGCCCGGCGCTTGGCCTGGAAGCCCAGGCGCGTTACACCGAAACCTCGCTGGATATGGAGATGGGGGACCGGCTGCTGCTGTACACCGACGGTGTGCTGGAAGGGGGCACGGCGTCGCCGACGCACGACGACTTGACCGCAGCAATGCTGCAGAGCGAGTTGGACCGCGGCGAGCTGTTGCGAGATGCGTATGAACGCGCCACCCGCGATGTGGCCCGCGATCGCGACGACATCACCATGATCCTTCTGGAACGGGGCGAGGGCGTCAGCCGCTTTGATGATCGTGCCGCAGCGCCGCCGCCACGGGAAACGGTGCTCGCGCCGGAGCTGCCGCCCAGGCTGCTGGCGGGCGTGGCCAAGGGCCGGGCGTACATGAGCATCGCCGGAAAAGCCACGTGGATGCGCAGTTCGATGTTCTATGAGGCCGCCACGCAACTGATGCAACGACGTAAGGATCTCACCATCGATCTGGATGCGTGCGAGTATCTCGACAGCACGTTTCTCGGCACCCTCTATGAAATCGTCAGCGCCAACCTGGGTGCCGTGCGTTTGCAGCGCGTGCCGACCCATATTCGGGCGTTGTTCGATGAGCTGAGCATGGAATGTGTGCTGAGCTGCGCGAGCCTCATGGCAGAACCGCTGCCCGAACAGATGGAGCCACTCAAGCGCACCGACGACGATGCGAACCAACAGGGCCGGCGCGTGTTGAAAGCCCATGAGGTGCTCGCGTCACTCAGCGAAGATAATC
>JAQBCT010000314.1:0-16450 GCA_032124855.1 Gammaproteobacteria bacterium | reverse complement strand
CGGCCCGTGTTTGAGCGCCTTCCGGGACCGCTTCCGGAACGGAGTGAATCGTCTCTGTGAGTTGATACAGCTTGCGGCCATCGTCGAGCGGCAACCCCATCAAATCGGCGATGACATACGACGGCATCTCACCCGCGATGTCGGCGACGAAATCACATTTGCCGCGCTCGATGACACGATCGACGATCTGCCGCGCCAATTTCTCAATGCGCGGCCGCAGAACGGCCGCCGGCGCTTGAGTGAACTCGCGACTGATGAGCTTGCGAAAGGCCGTGTGCTGCGGCGGATCCATCATCAGCATCATTTTGTGATCACCAAAGGCCAGCGTCTGCCCACCGGGTGGATCGGCGACCATCACGGTGGGTTCCGAGGAAAACGTCTGCGGGTCGCGCCCCACGGCGCGCACCTCTTCGAATCGCGTCACCACCCAGAAGCCGGGGCCATCCGCTTCAGGGTGCCAGTACACCGGCGCGTGATCGCGCAACCAGCGGTACTGATCGTGCGGATGACCGCGGCTGAACGATGCCGGCGACAGCAGATCGATTTGCATGCAGTGAATCCCGGCGGTGTTTAGCAACGATTAGAGCCCGCACCGAGGCGCAGAGCAACTTCACGTCTCGTGGTCTGCCACGTCTGCGGCGGCGAACGTAGAATGCCGCAACACTTGGCCAGAACGCGCACTACACGATGGACTCGCGCCGCCGATTTCTAATCCTCGCGCTCGGCGCCCTCGCGGTTACGGCATGCGGTGGCGCGTGGGTGGCTGCCGGCTGGTGGTGGGACGCCGCCAATGCACTCGGATTCATCGCCGCGGCGCTGTTGCTGATGCTGTTCATCGACACCGGCTCGGCCCGTTATCGCCCGGCACGCCAGCCGGCTTTCTATGCGCGCCTGCACAAACAGTTGGGTGTTCTGATGATTGGACTGGTGATCGCGCACGCTGCGCTGCTGTTCTGGGATGATCCCAACACCGTTGAATACTGGAAACTAAAAGCGCCCCTCTACATGATCGCTGGCATGGTCGCTGCAATCATCCTGCTGGCGCTGGTCGTGACCGCCTACCCAGCACCCCGCCGGCTCACATTCCGCAACATTGCGTTGTTTCGTCGGGTCCACGGCTATGCGGCCGTTGCCGCCAGTGCCCTGGTGGGATGGCATATCGTCGGGAGCGCCCACTATCTGGACACGCCGCTGAAACAGGTCCTAGTGCTCGCCGCGCTGTGCCTCTGGCCCGTGTGGCGCATTCGCCAACCGCAGTCCGGCCGCCCGACCGAAAACGCGGATGACGCCCCACCGCGCCGGGTGGCGGATGAATTGCGCGATTTGATCGTCATGGTCGTGCTTGCCGCCGCGCTGTTCAGCATGCTGCGCAACGCGCTATGAAGCGCCTGCTGCGCTGGGCGTTACCGCCGGGACTTCTGATCGCTTGCCTGGCCGGACTTGCGTGCTGGCGCGACACACTCACGCACGCCGCGCCGCTGCTGCCATTGACCTTCGCGCACGCGGATCATCGCGGCGTGAACTGCATCGCCTGTCATCACAACTTCACCGACGACACCGGCGACGGGCTGTGTATCGACTGCCACAAAACCGATCCCCGGCTGGCGGCGCAGATCGAAACTACGTTTCACGACCTGTGTCGCGGCTGCCACGTCGATACGCGCGCGGCGGGAGAAGACGCCGGGCCGGTACGCCGCTGCAGCGACTGCCACCTGCCCGACGATGCCTTCTGACGTAGGCTCAGTTCGCTCCGATCCAGCTGCCGTGGAATCCGGCCGGGATGCGCATCGGCACCTTCGCAACTGCGACCGGACCTTTGGCCACATTCTGCGCATCGAGAATCATCAACTGACTCTTGTTGACTGATTGATCGTATCCCAGCACCACGAGGTAGCCGTCGCCTTCCGCTGTGGCGCCTTGTCGTGGCGCGAATACCGCTTCACCGAGCATCACATCGTCGCCGGGGCCGTACATCTGGCGCTTACCGGTCTTCGTGTCGAAGTGAATGACATGGTTGAAATTGGTCAGGGTCTTACCGGGCGTGCCCACCGCATAGCCATGACGATACGGCAGCGTGCCCACCCGGTCGTCAGTGCGCGGAAATTCACACGCCACATCGTCCAGCAGTTCTTCCTTGATCGTGCCGGTATTGTCCGCCAGGTCGAGCGTCCAACGACGAAACGTGGGCGCAACACCGTCCGAGACGGACGCCATCTCGCCATTGAGTTTCGGCGCAAACTGGGTTGCATTCGAACCGGTCACATCCGCGTGGAGCTTGGTGCCATCCGTCCAGGCATTCATCATGTGGAACATGAAGCGCGGCTCCATGGTGTACCACTTCACGTCAGCCGCCGTGCCGTTGCGCGGGATCACGCCGAAATGCGTTCCTTTATCCGGTTCCCACGCCATCATCGGCCCGCCGCTCATGACGCGCTCGATGCTCACGGTAAGCGGGAAGATCGGGAATATCGCATGGGTCTTGGTGACGAAGAAATCGTGCACCATGGCAGCAAACGGTGCATCGAAATATTCATTGCGAACGATCTTGCCACTGCGATCCGCGACGCTGTAACGCAGCGCCTTCGACGCGGGGCCGGTCGCGGAGTAGCCGAAGAAAATCATCTCGCCCGTTTCCGCATCGAATTTCGGATGCGCCGTCACCGGACCCTGAATCTTGCCGTCGAAGTCGTACACGCCCAGCGTTTCCAGCGTGTGCTGCTTGATCTGAGTGGGCAGCGCCCCTTCCATCAACGCCAGCAACTTCCCGGCGTGTTCGACGATGTGCGTGTTGGCGGTGTTGTATTCCACACCGGCCACGGCTGGATCACCCATCATGGGGTTGCCGAACACGCCGAACAGACGCTCACCGGCAGCGAGCTCGCGCTTGAATTTCTCGGAGCGCACCCAGCGATTGCGCCAGCTGACGCGCCCGCCTTCGATGTTGAAGCACTGGATCATGCCGTCGCCGTCGAACCAGTGGTACGTATCGTTGGGGCGCGGCGGATGCAATGGATCGGGGCCATTGCGGTAGTACGTGCCAACGAGGTCACGCGGCAACTCGCCCTCCACCACCAGATCGGGCGCATCGCACTCCACGCCGCTGGGCGCGAAGTAGCCGGTCAGAAACGGATCGTTCGGAAATGGAATGGTCATGGGTCCCCCAAAACGGAGTGGTGGCGAGACAACCATTCCGCAGCGGTTCAACAAGTTGGTCAAGTCCGACCAAAATAGTGAGCCCGGTTTGAACGCAGTAAATCCAGTAAAATTGCTGAAAATCGGACAAAGCACCCGACCGAACCCGCTGACGCAGATATCATCGCGCAATGGAAAAGCTCTACGACGAACTTGCCACCTGGTGGCCACTGATGTCGGCGCCGCAGGACTACGCGGAAGAAGCCGCGACCTATACGGCGCTGTTGATCGACGCCAGTCGATCACCTGCCCGCACGCTCCTGGAACTCGGCAGCGGCGGCGGCAACAACGCATCGTTCATGAAGACCGCATTCGAAGAGGTCGTACTGGTGGATCGTTCGCCCGGCATGCTCGACGTCAGCCGCGCGCTGAATCCCGAATGCAGTCATGTGCTGGGCGACATGACGAGCGTCAGGCTGCACCGCGAGTTCGACTGCGTATTCGTGCACGACGCCATCTGCTACCTCACGAGCGAGGCGGATCTACGCCGCGCGATGGAGACCGTTTACCTGCATTGCCGTGTCGATGGGATCGCGCTGTTCCGTCCGGATCACGTGCGCGAAAACTTCAAGCCGACCACCGACGACGGCGGCCACGACAGCGCGACACGCAGCATGCGTTATCTGGAGTGGTCGTGGGATCCCGATCCGAATGACACAACCTGCGTCGTCGACTATGCATACCTGCTGCGCGAAGCCGATGGCACAACCCGCGCGGTACATGACCGCCACATCGAGGGCCTGTTCCCCCGCGCGGACTGGCTGCGGCTGCTCACCGACGTCGGCTTCGACGCGCGCGTGGTCGCCTTCGAACACTCCGAGGTCGAGCCTGGCTCCTGCGAGCTATTCCTCGCACACAAACCAACGACCTGACACAGGCGCGTTCAGATCGTCAGCAGGCCGCCCGCCGGCGCCGGGCGCGCGCGCTGGTTGTACAACAGCTTGCGACGCCGGTCGATTTCCTCGGGCGCCAGTTTGGAAAAGTCCTCCGAAAGATCACTGCCGGCCGCCATGCCGCGCTGCACCGCGGGCCGCGCACCCAGCTCGTCGAACCAGCGCTTGAAGTAGGGGAAATCGTTGATGTCCTGACCCTGGCCCTGCCAGTTGACCGTCCACGGATAGCAGATCATGTCGGCAATCGAATAGTCGTTGCCGGTGAGATAGCGTTTGTCGAAGAGGGCATTGTCCAGCACCCCGTAGATGCGATTCACCTCGTCCGTGAAACGCCGGATTCCGTACGCCTGATCACCCTGCGCCTCGCCCAGCCGGCGAAAGTGACCACACTCCCCCGTCTTTGGGCCCTGGTTTGCCATCTGCCACATGATCCACTGCACCACCGCGTAGCGCGGCCGCGGTGCGGCGGGAAAGAACCGGCCGGCTTTCTCGGCGATGTACATCATGATCGCGCCCGATTCGAAGATGGCGATCGGTTCGCCACCCCCAAGCGGTTCGTCATCCACGAGTGCTGGCATGCGGGTATTCGGATTGATACGCGTGAACTCGGTCGTGAACTGATCCCCTCGTCCGATATTGCACGCCACCAACTCGTAGGGCAGCCCGCACTCCTCGAGCAGGATGGTGACCTTTTTTCCGTTGGGTGTAGGCCAGTAGTGAAGCTTCAACATTAAGTCCCCCAAGCGCGACTGTTAGTACGCGCGCTGCGACATGATGATGTCGTCCGAATCGCGTGGCAGCGACACCTGCGTGCCGTCGCGTCCCACTGCGACCGGACCGTCGTAGATTGCATCCACCCCACGCAGAAAGGCAGCTTCACTGCCCGGCGCGCGCAGCGGTGGAACGATGTGATAGTACAGCAGCGCCCCAACATGGGCCGCAGCCGCGACCTCGGCTGCTTCCACCGGTGTGGTGTGGTAGTCGGGAATGTCTGCCGTAATCTTCGCGGTGCCCGCGAGGCCCGTGGCGCGCGCCGCCGCATTCATCGCGCCAACCAGTTCCGCCGACAAGCCTTCGTGCACCAGCAGATCCGCGTTGGCCGCAAGCTGCTCGAGATTCGCTGATTTGCTCGTGTCGCCGGAGATGATCACCGAGCGACCGCCGTAGTCGAATCGATAGCCCACCGCCGGCGAGACCGGAGCATGATCGACGCGGAACGTGCTGACCCTCAGACCATCGGCATTCCAGATCTCGGACGCAACGCCATCGGCCGGTGCATCGAATGCCAAGGCGTTGGCGCCCGCTCCGCTGGGCGGCACCGTGGCCGCACCGTGGTGCGCCACACGATACGTGGCGTCCAATCGATACGCCGCATTGAAGCCGGCCACCACCTCTTCGACACCGGTAGGCCCGAACACCGGCAGCGGATCGGCGTGACTGCCACCGGCCCAGCGCAGCACACCGAGTTCACCCAGACCATCAATGTGATCCGAATGAAAATGCGTCAGAAACAGCGCCTCGACGCGCGGCGGTGGCAAGCCGAGCAGAGCGAGATTGCGTGCCGCGCCGCTGCCGGCATCGACCTCGAACAAATGCGTGCCGGCGATCACCGCCACACACGGGCCCGACCGTTCTGGATCAGGCAGTGGACCGCCCGCGCCGCACAGCACCACGTGCAATCCGTCGGGCAGCTCTGCAATCGCATCCGAGACCATGGCCCGCTCGGCTACCGCGCGCAGCAGCGGCACTGCGATGACACCGCGCAACCCATAGAGCGCGGCCGCGATCACCGCCACCACCACCGCAGCGATCCACAAGCCGCGTCGCACTACAGCGCCTCCATCAGTGCATTGATCCGCGCCGTAACGTCAGGCATTTCCGTCACAGGTGTCCGCCCGCAGCGCACAACCACCAGATCGCGCCGGGGATCCACGATGATGCGCTGGCCATCGTAGCCGCCCGCATGGAACACGCGGTGATCATGCGGCGCCAGCCACCAATGTGCGCCGTATGCCTGTTCCGCATCCGCGTAGGTCTCAGTGCGCGCGTGGTCCACCCAGCCCGGGGGGAGGATGCGACGCCCATCCCACTGTCCATCGCGCAGATACAGATAACCAAAGCGCGCGAAATCCTGCGGCGTCGCCAGGCAGTACGACGAGCCTACAAAGGTGCCCGAATGATCGAATTTCGGTAGCACGGAATCCATGCCGATGGGGTCGAACAACTCATCGCGCATGAATGCACTCATCTCGCTCGCGCCACCAATCACGTCGCGCAGGATGCGACACAGAATGTTGGTGGTGCCGCTGGAATAGGAAAATACCTCGCCCGGCGCATGCTCGGGGGGCTTGTTGGCGGCGTACGCGGCCGTGTCGCGGCGCCCCTGAAACATCAGCATCGCGATCACGTCGGAAATCGTACCGTCGACATAGTCCTCGCAGAACTGCAACCCGCTGCGCATCTTCAGCAGCTGATCGACTGTGATGGCGCGGCGAGCGTCGCCGCGTTCGTGCCACTCGGGCACAGCCGCCGGCGCGTGGAGATCAAGGCGACCCTGACGGATCGCGATGCCAACCAGCGCGTGCGTAATGCTCTTGGCCATGGACCACGAATATTGCAGATAAAAATTGTTAGCACCCGCCGCGTAACGCTCGTAGACCAGCTCGCCGCGCTGCACGACCAACAACGCATACGTCACGCCCTGGACGGGCGTGAGATCAAAGATGGCGTTGGCGTGCTCGGCGAAGCTCGCAGCATCACGCGGCTGCGCATCGCGTCGAGCCCAGGTCGGCGCAGGCCAGGCAACGCCCGCTGGATGAGGTTGCAGCGCTTCGAGCGCGGCGTCAGGCACAGCAGGGACAGCCGGTCGCAGCTGTGATGCTGGCGATGCTGACGGACCGCGGCGTCGCGACGATTGCGGGCGCCCGCGGCTGACCGAGACGGGCCGGTTCGGTGGTGTTGCGCTGCGCAGCCGAACGATAGCCCGTGAATATCTGGAACTGGTGCCGGTCTACGGTGGTACGAATGCTGATAGAGCCGTCGTCGATGCGCGCCCAGTCACGAAATTCCTCACCGTCGCAGCGCACGTATACGGCATCCATGTAGGGAAGATTGGTGATGCGAAACTGCGTCCCGCGACCGCGCTCCGATGTGGTGGCGTCGTAGGTGCCCACACTCAGCATGCCGTCAGCCACATCGTTGTATGCCTGACTCAAGCCAAGCTGCGGAAAATCCACACCCTCGACGGTGGGCTCGGCAAATTTCAGCAGATTGGGTGCATTGAACAAACGCTGCCAGTCACCCGGATCGGCCACCTCGGTCACCATGAGGCTGGCACTGAGCTGACCCCGCGGCCACGGCTCATCCAGATGAAACCAGAACCCGAATTCGCGCGCGTCCAGGCCGAAGTGGCGTGGCTCGGCGACGCGTTCGAGCGTCAGCCGCAACCGCGCCTCCGTGACGGCGTCGCCAAACTCGCGCGCCAGCATCGCCCCCATCACCAGGCCGCGCGGGTCGGTCGGCACGGCGACCGGCAGGCGCGGATTACGCCAGCCAATAGCCTCCACGGAGGCCAGATACATCAATTCCGCGAGCACCGGATTCTGCGGCAGCACATACCACGCTGCTGCGAGCCCGCCCCCGGTGCCGACATGGTGGACATGCTTGACGATCGGATCGTAGTACAGCGCCACCGACTGCAGGCGGCCGTCCTTGAAGATCATGTAGTGTTCGCGTGCGTAGTCGAACCACGCCTGCGCCACGGCGTGCGTGGTGCCGCCCGATACCTGGTCGAACATCTTCAACCCCAACCCCGCCGCGCTCAGGCAGTACGGCCAGATCTTGGTGTTCTCACAGTGCGGTCCCTCCGGATGGCGCCTCCATTGATCCGTTAGATGCTGCGCGACACGCTCGTGAGTCCACTCGAACGTCTGATCTTCGAGTCCGGCGACCGAAAACGGCTTGGTCCATCGATCGTCGCCGCTGACGTAGCGCTGCAGCGACATGATCAGGTTGAAGAAGCCCTTGAAGAACAGCATGCCGTCGGCGCGGATGGGATCGCTCTGCAGGCCCCACGGCTGCACGCCGTTAGCGGTCCAGCCCGGCGAGTCGTAGTCGCCCCACAGATGCTCCGGGATCAGGGTGCCCTTCCACGCCTCGGGATAGTGTTTGCGTTGTGGATCCGAGCCGATCTGAGTGAGCCAATCCACGGCGGCCCAGAACGTCGTGTGGCGCTGCACCAGCTCATCGAGAATGCGCGCGTAAACTTCGCGCCACGCCGGTGTCTTATCGGCCATCAGCGCCACCGCGTAGGCGGAGTCGGCGAGATCAAAGCGCGGGAAATTGGTCATCGGCGGTGTGGAGTACTGATCCCACCAGGCGCGCGGTGCGCCGGCGGAGGACCAGTCATCCGGCGTGGTGGCCTTGCGGTGAATAAACTTCAGCCAGCCGCAGGCACGTTCGTTCAGTTGGGGATACGGGGAGCTCATAGTCGTGTCAGGCTACAATCCTCCGGCATCTTGCCAGCACGTCGCCACGAATTGGAAGGTTTCGACTATGAGCACGCCACTGCATCTGGGCATGGTCCTGTATCCCGGTTTCGAGCTGCTCGACGTATTCGGGCCGCTGGAGATGTTCGAATCGGTCGGCCGCGACCGGCTGGTCTGCCATCTGGTTGCGCAACACAGCGGTCCCGTATCCGCCGGCAGTGTCGCCAACGGCCCCGTCGGCCCGCGGGTGCTGGCAGGGCATTGTCAGCTCTGTGTGTTCCGGTTCCGCGCTGCTGGCTCGGGCCGGGATTCTGGACGGGCATCGCGCCACGTCGAACAAACAGTACTTCAGCCTCGCAACTGCGCAAAGCGCAGCGGTCGACTGGGTGGCCGAAGCACGCTGGGTGGACGATGGTCACGTCGTCACCTCATCCGGCGTGTCGGCGGGTATGGACATGGCGCTGGCGATCATCGAACGTCTCTTTGATACCGAAACGGCTCAGGCCATCGCGGTGGGCACCGAATACACCTGGCACCGCGACGCCAACACCGATCCATTCATCGCCTATCTGAATGCGGCGGCGCCGTAGGCCATGCGCCGTCGCTACGGTGCACTGATGTGTCAACACGCGGGTCAATGTCCATGACGTACCAGTCCGGTTTTCGCCCTGGGCTATTCGATGGCCAGACAATCTTCATCGCAGGCGGCGGTGGCGGCCTGGGTCGTTGCATCGCCCACGAACTGGCAGCGCTGGGCGCGCAGGTGGTGCTGGCCGGTCGTTCGCTTGCGAAGCTCGAACGCACGCGCGCCGAAATCACAGCCGATGGCGGGACTGTGCGCGGCATTTACACGGCCGAGCTGCGCGATGAGGCCGCAGTTGCAGACCTGGTGCAGCGCACACTGGATGCGCATGGCACCGTGCACGGTCTGGTCAATGCCGCGGGCGGACAGTTCCCGGCGGAGCTGGCGCACCTCAGTTCGAACGGCTGGAACGCCGTGCTCGCCAACAATCTCACCAGCTATTTCCTGCTGAGCCGTGAGTTCTATACGCGGTGCTTCGTGCGTACAGGCGGCGCCATCGTCCACATCGGCGCCGACCACGATCGCGGCATGCCCGGCATGGGTCACAACGGTGCTGCACGCGCCGGCTTGTCGAACCTCACCTATACCGCTGCGGTGGAATGGGCTGCCGCGGGTGTGCGCGTGAACTGCGTGATCCCAGGATTCATCGCCACGACGGGTCTCGACCGTTACCCGGAGACCGCGTGGGACAGCCTGCGCTCGGCGGCGCGACGTGCACCCTTGCAGCGGCACGGCACCGCGGCCGAAGTATCCGCGGCCGTGGTATTTCTGATGTCCGAGATGGCGGCCTATATCACCGGCATCGAGCTGCGCGTCGACGGTGGCATCCACCATGGCAGCGGCGGCTTTCTGTTCAAACCCGAGGCTGCGCGCAATGTCCGCAGTTTCGACGGCTTTCATCGCGACGAACGCGCGGCACTGCTGCGCCAGCCCTGACAACGAAGCGGAGTCACGACGATGACAAACCAGAAGTCTGATACCGTGCGTCTGCAGAACATGGCGCGCGCCTTCATCGGCTCGGCCAGCCTGTTCGCAGCCATCGACCTGAAACTGTTCACTGCGGTGGCTGCAGGCGACAACACCGTAGATGCGTTTGCGCGGCATGCGTCGATCAGCGCCATGAACGCCGAGCGCCTGATGACGATGTGCGCGGCTAACGGTTTACTCGAGTGGCGCGACGACCACTACGAGAACGCCCCCGATGTGGCGCGCTTCCTGGTGGAAGGCGCCACATCGTACGCGGCGCCATGGCTGCTGTTTACGCGACCATCCTGGGAACAATGGGGCGCGCTGACGGAGCGTCTGCGTAATCCCCAGCCGCCGAAGCTGATCGGTGGCTACGAGAATATGACGGTGGACTACGCCAGGCGCTATCACACCGCCACAGCCAGCGTCGGTTTCGGCGCAGGACGCCGATTCGTGAAGCGCGTGGACCTGACGACGCGCCGCAAGCTGATGGATCTGGGTGGCGGGTCGGGCGCGTATTCCATCGTCGCTGCACAGACGCATCCCAACCTGCATGCCGTGGTATTCGACTTGCCGCCGGTGGTGGTGGTGACGCAGGAGTTCATAGATCAACACGGCGTTTCCGCGCATGTCACCACGCAGGGCGGCGACTTCACCCGCGACGCCCTGCCCGAGGGGTGCGATGTGGCCATCATGGCCAGCAATCTTCCGCAATACAGCCGGGCCATCATCGCGGCCATCATTGCCAAGGCACACGCGGCGTTGCAGCCCGGTGGCGAGATGCATCTGATCGGCGAAATGCTGGATGACGATCGGTGCGGCCCCGCCGATGCGGCGCTGTGGGGTCTGTACGAAACCATGGCCAACAGTACCGGGATCACCCACACACGCAGGGATTGCGTGGGCTATTTCGAAGCGGCCGGCTTCACCGATATCGCAATCGACGACTTCATTCCCGGCGTGCTGGTGCGCGTATCCGGCAGGCGCCGTCCTGCGCCTTGAGTTGCCAATCACCTCCGTTTGCCCTCGCAGAGGAAACTGATCATGAGTGGGATCCCGCAAGCAGAAACGCTGAATGTCACGTTCAAACAGCGCGCACCGCTGCTGGCCATCGGCTGCGCCGGCGAATTCGCGCAGGGCGCAACCAGCGACATCGGCGCGTTGTGGGGCCGATTCGCACCCCGAATTCCGGAAGTGCGCAACCAAGCGGGCACCGCCACCTACGGCATCTGCTGCGCGCCGGAACAAGGCCCGCGGGATCCCGACAGATTCACCTATGTGGCGGCCGTGGAGGTAACGAGCCTCGACGCTATTCCCCAAGACATGATCGGCGTAACCCAGCCGGCTCATGAGTACGCCGTCTTTGCCTATGACGGCGGCATCGGACCGAATCTACCCCGAATGGTGCAACGGATCTTCGGTGAGTGGCTGCCCAGTTCGAAATTCGAGCTGGATGGTTCGGACTTCGAGTACTACGACGATGCCTTCGATCCCCGGACGGGCACCGGCACGTTCTATATTTACGTGCCTATCAAGCGCAAAGTCTGAACCCGCGAAAGAGTGTGCGGGTCGTCACGATGGAAGCTGTCTGCGTTGCTTTCAAAGCCCATCAGGGCTGGGTCAACAGCGTCGCGGTTCTCATCAAATCCGACGCACCCCGCCCGGTGCTTGCCCGGCGAATCGATCTGATTGATAGCGCGGATCGAAGCGTTGCCGAGCCGTATCACGTGGCGGGCGGCTGGGATGGTCTCACGCGCGTGCCGCGCCCGACGGATCCGGTCGACGTCATCGCGGCCGGGCGCCGCCAACAGGTTGCGTCGGCCCGTCGCGCGCTTCGCAAAATGGCGACCACAATCGAGAATCTTGATCTTCAGTGGGTCCGCGCCGTTGTACTCACCGGTCGTGGTGCGCTGGGCGACGATCTGGAAAATATTCTTCGATCGCATGCACAGATTCATATCGCGGAAGGCGAGGCGATTCGCGACGCCACGCGTACGGCAATCGCGGCGCTCGACATTCGCTGCATCGATCAGGACGAAAAGAACATCCTCGCCGCGGCCGCGCGCGAGTGGCGGTGCAGTCCAGCCGCCTGTGATGAGCGAATGAAGGCCGCCAGGCCGGCGACGGCGAGCTCGTGGCGAAAAGAAGAACGACTGGTTGCCTTGGGAGCCTGGCTCAATCGCGGCTAGCGATCCCACTCGAAGAGCCGGGCTCGTCGCGCCGGTGCCGCGTCGTCCATCCGCTAGTCGCGTCGCACCCAGCGACTCGTGGCTTTCACATCCTCAACGGGTTCGCCCGACTTCTGCCAGCCGCCGAAGCCGGCTTCCAGATGGGCCACACTGGCAAAACCCATGTCCTTCAGCGTCACCGCCGCCAGCGCCGAGCGTCCGCCACCGGCACAGAACACGACCGTGCGGCGCTGCTCAGTGAAATAGTCGCGGTAGTACGGACTCTTCGGATCCGCCCAGAACTCGAGCATGCCGCGCGGCACGTGCACTGCGCCGGGCAGCGTGCCGAGGTCGACGCGCTCCTGAAGTTCGCGGATATCCACCAGCAACAACGCTGGATTCTGCGCCAGCTCCGTTTTCAGTTGCTCGATGGTCAGATTCTCGATCCGCTGTTTCGCCTCAGTCACGCTGGAGAAGATCGGTTTAATGGGCATTGCACGCGCTCCAATGTCGAAGTTTGTCGATCACTTGTGATCCCCCTCTTTGAATCGTTGTAACCCGAGAAAAGCAATCGGCAGATCGGTTCGGCCTTGCTGCGCCAGATCAGCCAGTGCCTCGCCAATGACCGGTGCGAACTTAAAACCGTGACCGCTGAACCCGGCCGCAACGATGACGTTGGCGTGCCCGGGCAGCCGGTCGAGTATGAAATGACCATCCGGAGAGTTCGTGTACATGCAGATCTTGGCGCGCATCACACCACCGCGCGCTGATGGCAGGAATTTCTCCAGTACAGGTTCAATCAGCGCGGCATCGGCCGCCGTCGGATTGCGATCCAGCGTATCAGGTTGCGCAGACGCACCCAGTGCATGCAGCGCAATCTTCAACCCGAGCTGTCCGTTCATCATGGGAAAACCGTAGTACATGCCCGTGGCGCCCGGCGCATCGTCTTCAATGCACCAGCAGGGAAAGGTGCCGATGCGAAATGGATCGGGCTCAGCCGGCCACACCCATAACAACGGTTGGCGGGTCACGCGCAGGCTGATACCCAGCGCATTCACGAGTGAATCGGTCCAGGCGCCCGCGCAGAGCACCAGTTGGTCGGCGCGATAGTCGGCCTGATCGGTGCGGAGCGTCACGCCACTCGCGTCGGCATGCCAGTGCAGCACTTGCTCGCGTGTGCGCAGCGTGGCGCCAGCCAGCAGAGCCTGCTCAGCCATGGCTGCAATCGCCAGTGTGCTGTGCACGAAGCCGCCCTCGGGTTCGAACATCACAGCGAAGCGTGCAGGGATGGCGAACTGCGGATAACGCGCGCGCTGCGCGCCATTCAACATCGCATGATCGATGCCGTGCTCGCGCGCCGCGCGGCGCGACCCGCCGATCAGTTCGCCGTCTTCGGGGCCGATGTACAGCGCGCCCGTCCGTTCCAGAATACGTGCGCCAGCACGCGCGCCAAGGTCATCCCACAGCGCATAGGCGCGGCGCAGCAACGGCACATAGTCCGGATGTTCGCAGTACGACAGCCGGATCAGCCGCGTATCACCACCGCTGGATCCAAGATCATGGGGAATGTCGAAGCGTTCGATTCCCAGCACCCGCACACTGCGGCGCGCCAGATGCATGCACGCGGCAGATCCCATCGCGCCTGCACCCACGACGATGACATCGTATCGATTCGCTGTGGAGGGATTGCTCACCGCGCCAGTTCAACGAATCGCGCGGTGCGGGTCAACTTGACAGCGACACCGCTGCATTCACACCATGGCTTCATCCACAACCCGACGAGATTCACCATGTCCGATGCCGTCACGCCGTTCACCATCGCGATTCCCGATGCCGATCTGGACGATCTGAAGCAGCGTCTGCACGCTACCCGGTTTCCGGACAAGGAGACGCCAGACGACTGGTCGCAGGGCATACCGCTGCAGTATGTCAAAGAGGTGGTGAAGTACTGGGCCGAGCAATACGACTGGCGCAAACGCGAAAAAGCGCTGAATCGATTCCCGCAATTCCGCACCACCATCGACAGCGTCGATATCCATTTCATTCACGCACGCTCGCCCCACGCCAATGCGCTGCCGCTGGTGATGACCCACGGCTGGCCCGGTTCCATCGTCGAATTTCAGAAAGTCATCGAGCCGCTCACCGATCCCACCAAGCACGGTGGCAGCGCAGCGGATGCCTTCCACGTGGTATGTCCGTCGCTGCCGGGGTACAGCTTCTCCGGCAAACCCACCACCCCCGGCTGGAATGTAGAACGCATCGGCCGCGCCTGGAGTGTACTGATGCCACGGCTGGGCTATCCGAAGTATGTGGCCCAGGGCGGCGACTGGGGCGCGATTGTCACCACTGCGATCGCTCTCAACGACACCGAAAACTGTCTCGGCGTTCATCTGAACATGCCCATTGTTACGCCGGATCCGGAAACGATGGGCAGTCTCACAGACCGCGAAAAATCCGCACTCGCCGGCATGCAGCACTACTTGGACTGGGATTCCGGGTATTCCAAGCAACAGGGCACGCGTCCACAAACGCTGGGCTATGGACTGGCCGACTCACCCAGCGGTCAGGCCGCCTGGATTCTCGAAAAATTCTGGGCCTGGACCGACTGCGACGGACATCCCGAGAATGTGCTCACGCGAGACGAAATGCTCGACAACGTAATGCTTTATTGGCTCACCGACAGTGCGGCGTCGTCAGCACGCCTGTACTGGGAGAGTTTCAACAAGGTGAATCGCGACCCTGTCTCCATCGCCGTCGGATGCAGTATGTTTCCGAAGGAAATATTCCGCTCGTCGAAGCGCTGGGCGGAGAAACGCTTCACCAATCTGGTGTACTGGAACGACCTCGATAAAGGGGGCCACTTCGCGGCCTTCGAACAGCCGCAAACCTTTGTCACCGAAGTGCGCAGCTGTTTCAAGCATATGCGCTAAGGTCAAACCCAGCGCATCGCCCCACGAAACAGCTGTTAGTCCAGACCCGCAATTGGCTGGTAGTAAGCTGCGCCAGTGCGCTGCTGCACGCGTGCGGCCCAGTTCGCACGCGCCGCGTCGTCGCCATCGAACGTCCAGTCCTGCCGATGGTAGTTCCAGCTGTCAGCGTTGCCGCGCTGGGCCTGCTCCCAGTACTGGTTGGCTTTGGGGAGATTACCGGCCTTAAAGAAATGTACGCCCAGCTTGAACGCAGCGTCTGCCTGAGAGGCTTGCGCATCGCGCGGGCGGATCTGCGCAGGGTCGGCCACGTAGCGCGATGAGGCACCGTGCTTCACCCAGTCGCGCAGCAGCGGAGCATAATCTTCGCGACCAAATTCGAACCCGCTGATCTCGTGTTTGGCCGCATAGGTGCCTTCATCGATGCGCAACACCCGGCCGCTTTCGTCGATCCAAACGGCCGACGGCACGTTAACGAGATTGAACAGCGAGCTGATGCTGTGCTGCTCATCGATCAGCGTGATGTAAGTGCAACCGGCCTGGTCATACCACGCACCTGCCGCGGCTTCACCGCCGGTATCCTGGGCCGCTGCAATGACGATGAGACCCTGATTGCGAAGTTCTTCGTAAATTGCCTGCCAACCTGACAGGTCGAGTCGACAGCCTCACCAGGATGCCCACGTCATGATCACGACCTTGTTGTCGCGGTATTTCGACAACGTCACTTCGCGCCCGGCACGATCGCGCAGTGTGAAGTCTGGGGCGACTGCGTCGTCGACGAAGCGCGATCGCACCGCAGGTATTGCACCGAAGCTCCAGACACCGTGCTCAACGTCCACGACGAAGGGTTGCTGCAGACGCCGTGCGAGTTCTGCGACGTTGATGCGCAGCGGCGCGGCGTTTTCACGCAGCGCCGTGTCTTCATCGCGCACCGGGATGCAAATGTCGCCCAGGCAGGCACCTTCGGGTTTCAACGTGAAGCCGTTCAACGCGGTCAGTTCGCGCGGCGCAACCCAGAGATTTTCACCATCAGCACGCGCATCAACCGAATGCGCGCGATCGCTGTAGAGCACTGTGATCTTAGACATGCGCGAGATCCTCATGGGGGACGACGCACTATATCGCAATAGCGGCGGCGGCTTGCGGTGAACGAATGCACGCCAGACAATGCCCCGCCGTTGAAGGGTGGCGTTGCGTCCGATTGGAACTTGTGGGAGGGGCTTGTAGGAGGGGC
>JAQBCT010000313.1:0-4716 GCA_032124855.1 Gammaproteobacteria bacterium | reverse complement strand
TAGCCCGAGTACATCAGGTAGTCCACCGAGGCAGCACCCAGTTCGTTCAGATCCGCCTGCGCGCGGCCGCCAACGGCCATACTGAGGCTTGCCCACTCCGCGGCGATCCGTTGCAGCTCGTGGCCGAGGCGCGGCAACGACTCTGCGCATGTCTGCGCCAGCGCGTGCATCTCGCCCACCACCACGAGCAGCGCGACGCCCCCCGTGAGCATCACCTTGCGCCCCAGCAGATCAAGTGCCTGAATCTGAGTGGTGCCTTCGTAGATCAACGTAATGCGCGCATCGCGCACGAATTGTTCGATACCGGTTTCTTCGATGTAGCCCGCGCCGCCGAAGATCTGAACTGCGTGGTTGACACTTTCGAATGCAGACTCGGTGATGAAAGCTTTAACGATGGGTGTCAGAAAACTCAGCATCGCTTCGGCCGCCTCGCGACCCTCGGTGGGACCATACTCCGCCAGATCTGCCTGTTGCGCGGCGTAGTAGGCAAGCGCACGACCGCCTTCGACGAAAGCTTTCTGCGTCAACAGCATGCGCCGTACATCGGGGTGCACGATGATTGGATCGGCTGATGCCTCGGCGTTCTGCGGTCCCGTCAGCGAGCGCATCTGCAGGCGCTCTCGCGCATACGCCAATGAACGCTGATAGGCCGCTTCGGCCAGCCCGACGCCCTGCATGCCAACTCCCAGGCGCGCCGCGTTCATCATCGTAAACATGCAACGCATCCCCGCATGTTCGGCGCCTACGAGATAACCAACGGCATCTTCGAAGTTGAGTACACACGTGGCGCAGCCGTGGATGCCCATCTTCTCTTCCAGGCCACTGCAGACCACGCCATTGCGAGCGCCGTTGCTGCCGTCTGGGTTGGGAAGCTTCTTCGGCACGATGAACAACGAAATGCCCTTCGTACCCGCCGGTGCATCCGGCAATCGCGCCAGCACCAGGTGCAGGATGTTGTCGACCAGATCGTGGTCGCCGGCCGAGATGAAAATCTTTGTGCCGGTGATGGCATAACTGCCGTCGGCATTGGGTGTGGCACGCGTGCGCACCAGGCCTACGTCGCTGCCGGCCTGCGGCTCGGTGAGACACATCGTGCCCGTCCATTCGCCCGATAGCAGCCGCGTGAGATGCTGTTGTTTCTGCGCTTCGGTGCCGTGTGCGGCGAGCGCGTTCATTGCGCTGTGCGACAGATCGGGATACATCGTCCACGCCATGTTGGCCGTGGTCATCGACTCTTCGACGATCAGGCTCATGCTGTGCGGCAGGCCGGCGCCGCCGTAGGCCGTGGCACCGGTCATGCCGCTCCAGCCGTTGGCAACATAAGTTGCGTAGGCCTCTTTGAAGCCAGGTGGCGTTGCGACAGCACCCTCGATGAAGCGACAGCCCTGCACGTCACCCACTGCGTTGAGCGGCAGCAATTCGGTTTCCGAGAAGCGCGCCGCTTCGTCGAGGATGGGATCCAGCAAATCGCGCGTGACCAGTGTGCGGTCCTGCAGACGCGCGAAGTGCGTCTCGAAATCGAGGACGTTGTACAACAGAAAACGCATGTCTCGCAGGGGCGTGCGAAAGTCCGTCATGAGCGCATCTCAGCTGGGATTCGGGCGCGGCGCGCACCATACGTCGCGCCCCGGGGCAGTGTCAAAGTGACAGAAGTAATCACCCACGCGCGATCGGGCCATCGGCGCACAAGCGCGGGGGCGCGGCCGCACGTGCTCGGCAGTCCACCTGGGATTCAATGGTCCATGCAGTGGCCAACGCGCACCAGCTTGCGATTGCAACTCGACGCCATGGCGTGGCACCTGCTGCCCGGCATCTGCGTGCTGTGCAATGCACGCAGCAACGCAGCGCTGGATCTGTGCGGGGCTTGCTTTGATGCGCTGCCCTGGCTCGCACAAGGGTGTCCGCAGTGCGCGCTCCCCCTGCCAGGCGACGGTGGGCAATCCTGCGGAGCCTGTGCCGCACGCCGCCCGCCGTTCGTGCGCACGGTGGCGCCAATGCGCTACGCGGCACCGGTGTCGCGCATGATCCTGCGACTTAAGTTCGGCGGAAGCAGTGTGGACGCACGGGTGTTGGGCGGCCTGCTGGCGCAGGCGATCTACGAACGTTACGCGGTGCTGCCGCCAGTCGATCGCATCGTGCCTGTACCGCTCGGATACTGGCGCCTGTTGCGGCGCGGTCACAATCAGGCGGCACTGCTCGCGCGCTGGATCAGTCACCACACGGGCATCCCGGCCGACTACGCCGTGTGCACGCGGCGGCGCAATACCGTGGCGCAGACCGATCTCGGACGGCGCGCCCGGCTACTGAACCTGCGCGGCGCATTCGCCGTCCAGGGCAATCTCGATGGGCAACGCATCGCCATCGTCGATGATGTGATGACCACTGGCGCGACGGCCACGTCGCTGGCGCGCGTGCTGCTGGCGAGCGGCGCCACCGAGGTGCACGTGTGGGCGGTGGCCCGCACGCTGGAGCCACAACCGCATCCGTGAGCCCGCGCCGGTGTGCATTCGCCGGTGTGCCCGCGCCGCATTGGAAACCGTGCTGCTAGAATTCGCGCGATGAATGTGAGCGGGCATGGAGCATGAAGCAGGGGTTCGTTGCAGTGGTGTTCGTCCTGTGTGCTGTCTGCGCGCAGGGCGAACCGTTGCGCATGGCCGTCGCGGCGAACTTCCAGGATGCGTTCGAAGCGCTGACGAAGGCATATGCCGGCGGCGGCGGTGCGCAAATCGAAGCGAGCTACGGCGCCACGGGCATGCTGTATACGCAGATCGTCAACGGCGCACCGTTTGACGCCTTCTTCGCGGCCGATGATGTGCGCCCGCAGCAGTTGGTGGCCGATGGACGCGCGCGACCCGCGAGTCGTTTCATCTACGCCGTGGGACATCTCACACTGTGGGCCCCCACTGCAAGTACCACACCCGGGCCGGGCTGGCTTGCCGCGAACGAGAGTCGCCTGGCCATCGCAAATCCCGAGCTCGCACCGTATGGACATGCGGCGCAGGAGACCCTTGCCGCGCTGCACCTCTGGGAAAGCATGCAGACGCGCCTGGTGAGGGGTACCAGCATTGCCCAGACCTTCCAGTTCATCGCCAGCGGCGGCGTGCCCGGGGGCTTCGTCGCGCGCGCGCAACTGATCAGCTACTTCCACGGCGCACCAAACGCAGCCGAGGTTTGGGATGTCCCGGAGCGCCTGCATACGCCCATCGTGCAGGAAGCCGTTGCGCTCAATTCAAAGGCGGCCGACCGGGCGGAAGCGTTTTTCGACTTCGTGGTGTCTGCCGACGGACGGGCCATCATCGAACGGGCCGGCTACCGCGTCCTCGCACCCATCAAGTCACACGCACCATGACGGACGAACTCGTCAGCGCCGCGACGGTGACGCTGTCGCTCGCTGCCGTCACCACCCTGATTCTGATCCTCACAACGCCGTGGCTGGCCTGGTGGATCGCCCGCAGCCGCTCGGCGGCTCGCCCCTTCCTGGAAGCGTTGGTCGCCCTGCCGCTGGTGCTGCCACCCACTGTCATCGGCTTCTATCTGCTGCTCTCGCTGTCGCCAACGAGCATTGTGGGCGGCGCCTGGCAGTCCGTATTCGGCACGTCGCTGGTATTTTCCTTCGCAGGCTTGGTGGTCGGTTCACTGATCTACTCACTACCATTTGTAGTGCAGCCTCTGGTGGCCAGCTTCAGGTCGATGGATGCCGGACTTCTGGAAGCCGCCACCGTGCTTGGGGCCAGCCCGTTCGAACGATTCGTCATGCTGGTGCTGCCGTTGAACGCGCGCACGCTCGTTGCCGCAGCTGTGCTGGCCTTCGCCCACACGGTCGGTGAATTCGGCATTGTGTTGATGATTGGCGGCAACATTCGCGGCGAGACCCGCGTGCTTTCAATTGCGTTGTTCGATCAGGTTGAGGCACTGCGATACGCCGATGCGCATGTCACTGCCGCCGTGCTGGTGGCATTGTCAGCCGCCGCGCTGATCGTGGTGTACCGGGCGCAGCGCGGTCCCGCCCAATGACGGAACTGCTGCGGCTGCGCGCCAGGCTGAAACGACCGGATGGCTTCACGGCCAGCTTCGACCTGACAACGCCGCTCGCCGGCGTTACGGCGATTCTCGGACGGTCAGGCGCCGGTAAGTCGACGCTGTTGCGCATGATTGCCGGGCTCGAGCCGACAGCGCAGTTGGCATTGAGCGTGGCCGATGAGGTGTGGGACGACGCGCACGGTCACCGACCGGCCCATCAACGCAGCGTCAGCGTGGTGTTCCAGGACGGGCGCCTGTTTCCGCATCTCGACGTCGCGGCCAATCTGCGTTTCCCGCTGCGGCGTCGCGCACGGCCTGGTTTCAGTTTGCCTTTCGAAGTCGTCGTCGACAGCCTGGCATTGAACGAACTGCTGGCGCGCATGCCGCATACCCTGTCGGGTGGTCAGCGGCAACGTGTTGCGCTGGGCCGCGCTCTGCTGACCCCCGCGCGCCTGTGGTTGTTCGATGAACCGCTCGCTGCGCTCGACACGCACGCGAGGAACGAAATCGCCCCCTATCTCGAGCGGATCTGTCGCGAGCATCGCGTGCCGATTTTCTATGTCACACACAGCCTGGAAGACGTCGCCGGCGTCGCGGATACGGTGCTGACGATCGCGGACGGCCAGATCACATCCAACCGGAGCATTGAGGCGCTCGACAGCGCGCTTCCAATCGACGGGACGTCGCGCGGGGGCA
>JAQBCT010000312.1:0-18212 GCA_032124855.1 Gammaproteobacteria bacterium | reverse complement strand
ACGTGGGACACGTTGCGTTGCAGAAGCCGCAGTGCACACAAGCGCGCAGAATTTCGTCGGCACGACGTCCGGAGACAGTGGCCAGTAAAGATTGCGGGAGTTGCGTTTGCATCGCGGCTACGCATCCATCCACAGGCGGCCGCGGTTGAAAATGTCGTGTGGGTCGAATGCCGTCTTGATGCGCTGGTAGTACTTCAACAAGCCACTCTCTACACGCGGTGCCACCGCGACACGATGAAACGGTGTGGCGAAACCGCCCAGCGCGGTGACCGCGGCGACGATAACTTCGGGGGGTTCCTCGCTTCGTAACCAGCGTTGTGCACCCGCCCATTCGACGAGCCAGCGACCTGCGACGCGCGGAAAGGGTGCGGCGCTGGGCAGCGCAATACGCCAGCACAGGGCCTCGGTGAAGAATGGCTGCGCGTGATCACGCAGCGTGTCCCAGAACGTCGCCGCATGCGGCAGGACAGTTCCGCCGAGGGCGCGGGCGGCGCTGCTGATGCCCTGCTCCGTACCCGACAGACGCACATGCAGCGTGTTGTCCACGTGACAGGTCGCCGACAGTGGGATCGATTGGCGGCCCCAAGCGACCACACGCGCCAGTGCGTCGTCGCGATCCAGGTCGAAAACGAGGGTGATTTCCCGCTGCGGCTGCGGCAGTACCTTGATGCTGACCTGAAGCAGCACCCCGAGCGTGCCGAATGCACCGGTCATCAGCCGCGCCACGTCGTAGCCGGCGACGTTCTTCATCACCTGCCCACCGAACGTCAGCACCTCGGCCTGGCCATTGATCAGGCGCACACCGAGCACGGCGTCGCGTACGGAACCGAACCACGGCCGTTGCGGACCCGACAGCCCGGCCGCTACGGCGCCGCCCAGACTGCCTTCGCCGCGAAACAGCGGCGGGTCGAAGGGCAACATCTGGGATTGTGTCGCCAGCAGTCGTTTGATGTGTGCCAACGGTGTGCCGGCGCGCGCGGTGATCACCAGTTCGTCCGGCCGATAATCGACACCACCGCAATGTTCCGCTGTACCGAGCATATTGCCCGCCACCACTGGACCGAGAAACGTCTTACTGCCACGTCCACAGACCGCGAGGGGCTGTCTCTTGGCAACGGCCGCTGCGACGCTTTCCCGCAACCGCTGCGTGTCGTCACGTTCGTGGATCTGAGTCACGACACGAATACCCGGTAGCAGCCCACTAAAATCGTTCCAGGTCGGGCAATGGCAGCTGGCCGTCGTGCACATGCATGCCACCCAGCTCGGCACAGCGCGTGAGCGTGGGTACGGCCTTACCGGGATTGAGCAATCCGTGCGCGTCGAATGCTGACTTGATGCGGTGGAATTGATCGAGCTCCTGCGCATTGAACTGACCGCACATCGCATCGAGTTTTTCCACACCCACACCGTGTTCGCCGGTGACCGTGCCACCCACTTCCACACAAAGCGCGAGAATGCGCCCACCCATCGCCTCCGCGCCGGCCAATTGCCCAGGGGCGTTCGCATCGTAGAGGATCAACGGATGCAGATTGCCGTCACCGGCATGAAAAACATTCGCAACGCCAAGACCATACTCCGCTGACAATCTTGCAATGGCGCGCAGCACCTCACCCAGCCGCGAGCGCGGAATGGTGCCGTCCATGCAGTAGTAGTCGGGGGCAAGTCGCCCCACCGCCGGAAACGCCGCTTTGCGCCCCAGCCACATCCGCTCCCGCTCGGCATCGTCGCGTGAGACACGCACCGAGGTCGCATGCTGCATCCGCATGAGGCGCTGCACCTGATTCGACTGCGCCGCTACATCGGCGGCTGCGCCGTCGAGTTCGCACAGCAGAATGGCTGCTGCATCAGTGGGATAACCCGCACCAACGAATGCTTCGGCCGCCTGGACGGCGAGCGCGTCCATCATCTCGAGACCGGCCGGCACGACGCCCGCCGCGATGATCTTCCCCACTGCGTCGCCGGCGTCTTCGAGTGTCGAAAATGCGCCCAGCACCAGTGACTTAGCTTCAGGTTTCGGCAGCAGGCGCACCGTCACCTCGGTGACAATGCCAAGCATGCCTTCGGAACCATTGAACAGTGCCAGCAGATCGTAGCCGGGACTGTCCAGCACGGCGCCGCCGAGCGTGAGTTCGTCGCCGTCGATCGTGAGGACTTTGATACCGAGCACGTTGTGCACCGTGAGGCCGTATTTCAGGCAGTGCACGCCGCCGGAGTTCTCAGCGACATTGCCACCAATGCTGCAGGCAATCTGCGACGAGGGATCCGGTGCGTAGTACAGACCGAATGGTGCCGCAGCTTCCGTAATGGCGAGATTGCGCACGCCTGGCTCGACGCGAGCAATGCGGTTATCGGGATCGATCTCCAGAATTCTCGACAGCTTGGACAGACCCAGCAGCACACCATCGGCCAGCGGCCGGGCGCCACCCGAAAGCCCGGTTCCGGCGCCGCGCGCAACAAGCGGCACCGCGCATTCACGACAGATGCCAACCACAGCGCGCAGCTGCGCCAGCGACTCGGGTAATGCCACCACCCACGGCATCTGTTTCACCGCGGTCAGTCCATCCGTTTCGAATGGCCGCATGGCCCGCGGGTCGGTGATCAGGCAGTTCAACGGCAACGCATCGCGCAGGCGTTGCAGCACTTGCCCGGAGTGGTCCATCACCTACGCAGGCGACGCGCCGCGGCGGCATTCGCTGCAGATGCCGCGCACTTCCACCGGGTCGGGCGCAGTTTCGAAACGCAGATCGGCGGCCGCCTGGGCAATGTTGTGTTCGAGCTGCGCATCTTCGAGTTCCACCACGTTCGAGCAGCTGCCGCACACCAGCAGCAGCCCGCCGTGACCCGGTTCGTGTCCGTGACACGCGGTGTACGCATTGAGCGCCGCGACGCGATGAACGAGCCCGGCCGCGAGCAGAAATTCGAGCGCCCGATAAACGGTCACCGGCGCCGCACTGTCACGCACCGCCCGCAGCTCATCCAGCAGTTCATAGGCCCCAACGGAGTTGTTATGGCGGCACACCAGCTCGAATACCTCACGCCGCAGCGGCGTGAACGATAAGCCGCGCTGGCTGCACAGCCGTTCGGCATCGCGCAGCATCCCGGCCACATCGGTGTGACTTTCATCAACTGAAGAAGAGGTAACCAAGAATTCCCCGCAGATCACATCGCGCCAACGTGCGGGAACTGTAGCGCCTTTGGCGCGGTCGTGCAGTAGGGGAAATCGCGCGCGACGCGGTAGCATCCGGGCGACGAAGAAACGGAGAACCACTCGATGATCGTTCTGATCACAGGCGCGATGGCGGCCGGAAAGTCCACCGTTGCCCAGGGTGTTGCGGAGCGTTTGCCGTGCAGCGTGCACCTGCGCGGTGACGTTTTCCGACGCATGATCGTCAACGGTCGCATCGAGATGAGCGATGCAGGCGATCCCGGCGCATTGAATCAATTGCGGCTGCGCTATTCGCTGGCCGCCGAGGCGGCGTTGCGGTACGCCGATGCCGGCTTCGACGTGGTGTATCAGGATACGGTCATCGGTGCCGTGCTGGCCGAGGTGGCAGCGCTGTACGTCACGCATCCCTTGCACATTGTCGTGTTGTGCCCGCGCGCCGAGGTCGTGGCGCAGCGCGAAGACGCGCGCGGCAAGGTCGGCTACACGGGATTCAGCGTCGCGTCACTGCAGTCCGTCATGGATGCGACGCCGAAGCTTGGGTATTGGCTGGATAATTCGGACCAGAGCGTGGCAGAAACCGTGGAAGCGGTCATCGCATCCCTGCGGCGATGACGCGGCCGCTTCGCGCTAGAAGGCGATGCTGAGGCTGGCGTACGGTCCGCTCAGGTCAATATCGAGGCGTTCCAGTTCGTCATAGTCGTTGAGTTTCAACCGGTAGTGGCGATAGCCGGCTTGCACGCCGATGCCGCGTGGGGATTGCCAGCCGAGCAGCAGATTGCCGTCTTCAATTCGATCGCTGCCGTGGTGCATCCCTTTAGCCTGGGCAGCGACATAGAAGCGCTGCCATGGCAGTTCGATGCGCATCTGACTGAACAGCAGTGGCACCAGCCCCTCGAATGCCGCGTAACGGCCATAGTCGGCTACGTTCATCTGCAGGACGCCGTCCATGAAGCGCAGTGCCACACCGACATCCAGCGACGCAGCACCCTCACCCGCCTGATAGAACAGCTCGCCGTCCACCTGGGTGAGGTTGATGTCATCTGCCACATCGGTACCGACAGGAAAAATCACGCCATCAAAACTGATGCCGCGGCGCACCACGCTGTCACCGGAAACCGTGGCTGCGGAATAACCTACCGAGGTACCGGCATCCCTTTGCTCCGAACCATCACTCCAGGCCATCCCTGTGCCCAGCGCGAGACATCCGGCTACTACCATGCGATTGAACATCGCACGCGCCCTCGTCGACTGGAATGTCGAGTATAAAACCGGCCCGAAAGTGGACTGTGCGCTGCATCACAGCGCATCTGTCACGGTTGGGCCGCCGTCGACTCACAGAGCTTGGCGTGCACGCTGTAGGCCGTGCTGTGCGGATCCCACAGGCGGGCGCTGCGGCATGCGCTGGCGCCGTCGGGTGGCGCGTATTGAATGGGCGCCTCCGTCGGCGGGGGCGGCAACGGACAGTTCACCTGCGTTGGCCCCACACCGCACCGATTGGGATTTTTTCGCGCCTCCTCGAGGCTGCTGCACACCGTACGGGCCGCGCCCTCCACACACCGACAGGCGCAATCAGCGGATGCAGAGGGTCCACCCAGCATGCCGATCAATACCATGAAGATCTGGCGCATCGTTGCTCTCCAATCAAGCCGATGACGCCAAGGCTAAGCGCGCCGCCACGCGACCACAGCGGCAGATTCACACCAAACGGGGGCGGAGATGCCCCTGCAAACTCGTGCGAGCGCAGCCCCCGTGCGAGAATGTCGCGCCGTCTGGGCTCACGAGAAAACATGTCGATCACCATCATCAAGAATGCGCGCATCGTCAACGAAGGCACGACCAGAGCGGGCGATCTGAAGATCCGCAATGGCCGCATCGAGGCCATTGCCGCGCAGCTGACGACACCGGCCGGCGCCACCGAAATCGATGCAGCGGGCAGTTATCTGCTGCCCGGGATGATCGACGACCAGGTGCATTTCCGCGAACCCGGCTTCGAACACAAGGGCACCATTGCCACAGAGTCGCGGGCCGCCATCGCGGGCGGCATCACCAGCTACATGGAGATGCCCAACTGCAATCCGCTCACCGTCACCGCGGCCGCGCTGGCCGACAAGCACACGCGCGCCGCCAAGGTATCGCTGGCCAACTACGCATTCTATTTCGGCGCTACCAACGACAATCTGGAAGCCATCAAGGCAGTCGATGCGCAGCTCACCTGCGGCGTGAAGGTGTTCATGGGCGCCTCCACCGGCAACATGCTGGTGGATAACCCCGCCACCCTCGAAGGCATCTTTTCATCCACACCGCTGTTGATCGCCACGCACTGCGAGGACACGCCGACCATCCAGGCAAACGAAGCAGCCGCACGCGCTCGCTATGGCGACGACATACCCATTGCCGAGCACCCCCGCATCCGCTCGGAAGAGGCGTGCTATCGATCCTCGTCACTGGCGGTGAACCTGGCACGGCGCCACGGCGCCCGCCTGCACGTGCTGCACCTCACCACCGCGCGCGAGCTGGAACATTTTCAGAAGGGCTCAAGTCCCGATAAGCGCATCACGGCAGAGGCCTGCGTTCATCATCTGTTCTTCAACGACACCTGGTATGGCGCCAAGGGCAACCTGATCAAATGCAATCCGGCCATCAAGACCGCGGCCGACCAGCAGGCGCTGCTGGCTGCGGTGACCGACGGTCGCATCGACGTGATCGCCACCGACCACGCACCGCATACACGCGAGGAAAAAGCGCGCGCCTATGGCCAGGCGCCGGCGGGTCTGCCGCTGGTGCAGCACGCACTGCTGACCTTGCTGGAACATGTGCATGCAAAGCGGCTGACGATCGAGCAGGTGGTGGAAAAGACGGCCCACGCGCCGGCGCGTTTGTTTCACGTAGCCGAACGCGGCTTCATTCGGGAAGGTTATCGGGCGGATCTGACGCTGATCGACCCCAACAGTCTCACTGAGGTTGACGCAACGCCGGTGTACTCCAAGTGCGGCTGGACACCGTTCGCGGGTTTCGTGTTCCGATCCCGCGTTCGCGCGACGTTCGTCAACGGCAGGCTCATGTATCGCGACGGTGAGTTTCTGGCCAACGATCCCGCAATGGCGCTGGAATTCGACCGGATCCACCCGTAGGAGGGGCTTCAGCCCCGATCCCTGTGGAGAAGCCTGCAACAAAGATCGGGGCTAAAGCCCCTCCTACAGGTTCTGGGCGGAGACTGGTTGTGGGAGCGGCTTGTGGGAGGGGCTTCAGCCCCGATCCTTGTCGCAGACTATTCACACAAAGATCGGGGCTGAAGCCCCTCCTACAAGCTCGGATAGCGCTTTGCCAGGTCCTGAACGACGGCGCCGAACTCGGCGCGGATCTCGGCGATGATTTCCGCAACCGGACGCACGGAGTCGATCCGCCCGGCCACCTGACCCGTGAGGGGAATCGCGGCTTCCATATCGCCGCCGAAGTACAGATCGTGCGCCGCGCCGAACTCGGTCATCGCATTCACATCGGGTGATTTCTCCAGCCGGGTGGTGCGCTCGGTGCGCAATGCGCGTAGCGCCGGTGAGTGGAACCGGTTCAGAAAGACCGTATCGGTTTCCTTGGCATTCACAATGGCGTTCTTCCAGTTCTCATGCACGGGAGATTCCTTCGCCGAGACCATTCGCGTGCCGAGCTGAATGCCTTCCGCCCCGAGCGCAAACGCGGCCGCCATGGTGGCGCCATCCACGAACCCGCCGGCGGCAATGATCGGCACGCTCACCTTGGAACGCACCAGCGGCAGCAGCACCATCGTCGCCACGTCCTTCGGATTCTTGAAGCCGCCGCCCTCGCTGCCTTCGACGATGAGGCCGTCCACGCCGCAAGCCACCGCCTTCATTGCCGCCGCGAGACTGGGCACCACGTGAAAAACCGTGAGCCCGGCGGATTTCAGCTGCTCGGTGTAGCGTTCCGGACTGCCAGCCGAGGTGGTGACGAATTTCACGCCCTGGTCGATGATGAACTGCGCAATGCCGGGGTCGCGCACGAATGCCTGTGCGATGTTCACACCAAATGGTTTGCTGGTGAGCGCGCGCATCTTCTTGATTTCTTCACGGATCACATCCAGTTCCCCGGACGACGTTTCGATGATGCCCAGCCCGCCTGCGTTGGACACGGCGGACGCCAGCTGCGAGCGCGCAATCCAGCCCATCGGCGCCTGCACCACGGGAATCTCGATGCCCAGCATTTCTGTCACACGGTTCTTGAAGATCACTTGAACTTCCCCTTCAATTATTCGTTGGTCAAAGCGGTACCGGTAATTCGAGATGTGTCTCGTACACCCGCCGCTGCAATGCGCGCAGCTCTGTCGAGACCGCGCCCAGAATCTCGTCATCGTGGCAGGTATACGCGGCGCGGATAGCGGGCCGGGCCGGCAGTTCCGATTCCGGCAACGGAATCAGCAGATTGGCGAATGTGGCCCAGTAGATATCCAGCGCAGTGAGCGAATTGCCCAGCAGATATCGGCGGTTCGCGATGCGCTGCGAAAACAACCCAAGCAGATCGATCACCCGCGCCTTGGCCACGCGCATGTGGACGGGATTGAAGCCGTAGCGCGGCGCCAGATAATTTCCCACGCCGGGCGAGAAGCTCGATTCGCCGCTGTGTCCAAGCGCCTGCGCGATCATCAACAGGCGATACGCCCAGCCAAGGCCCATTTCCCCGCAGATCTCGTGTGCGAGGCCAAACATCAATGCCCGATCATCCGCCGCGTCCGGGATCAGCGCAGGCTCGGGCGCGAGGCGTTCGGCCAGCAGCAGAATCTCGGCCCACCCGCCACGCAACTTCTCCGCTTCATAGGCAACCACGGGGATGCTGGCGTCGCCCGCCCATGCGGCGATGGCGCCCTCTGGCTCATCGACACTCTGCGCGGCGTAAAGGCAGTCCAGACCCTTCACGTAGAAGATGCCCTTGGCGGCCTCCGTCCAGGGACTGGGCACACCACGCAGGCACGCCATCCGCAACCCCGATGCAGCGCGCGCCTGCGCGATGCTTGAGAATCGACTCATATGATGATGTTCCGGTACTTCGGCGAGGCCCGCGAGCCTACCATCACGAACCGGTGGAGGTGTAGTAGCGCACTGCGTAGCGCCACAGCACGAGGGTCGCGCCGAAAAAAACAAATCCCGCCAGCGGCGCCAGCGCCTGAAATGTCAGCGAACTGCCCAGCGGATCGGTGACGCCCAGAATCGCTACCGCCGGAAAGTATGCAACACACGCCAACGGCACGACCAAGGTGAAGAACCGGCGGAAGTACTTCGTGTAGATCGCCATCGGATACTGCGCGGTTTCCACACCCCCGTACGTGAGGGCGTTCATCACCTCCAGCGACTCTGTGGTCCAGAACGACAGCACGGCGGTGCAGATCACCAGCGCATAGAACAGCGCAGCAATCGCGACGAAGGTGAACAGCAACAGCGCACCGCGCGCGAGATTCCAGTCGACATCCAGATTCGTCACGGCCCAGGCAAGCACCAGCGCGCCCTGCACCAGCCGCCCCATCCGCATCAGCTGGAACTCATGTCCCGCCAACTGCAGCACCGTGCTGCGCGGCCGCAGCAGCAGGCGATCGAAGTTGCCCGTTTTGATGAACAAGGTGCCGAACTGGTCGAAGCCCCGCGACGCCGCCTCGGTGATTGCGAACGATGTGTTCACCATGCCGTAGAAAAACGCCACATGCGGCAACGTCCAGGGCGTCAGTGAGCCAAAGCGTTGAAACAGCGCCCAGATGGCCACCATTTCGGTTGCAGTCGCGACGAACTGGCCCAGCGACATCAGCAGAAATGACGCCCGATACTGCATCTGCGCCCGGATGGACAGGGCCATGAATCGCGCAAGGAGGCGCCCCGCGTTCATCTAGCCGCCCTGCACCACAACGCGCAGTTGCGCCCGCGCCAGCACGCGATAGCCAATGCCAACGATGATTCCGGTCCACACCAGCTGCAGCAGAATCTCCAGGCCGGCCGATTGCAGCGCGATGTTCCCGCTGTAGATCCGAAACGGCACATCGGCCAGGCCGCGAAATGGCTGCCAGAACAGAAAGCCCTGCATCCAGTCCGGGAACAGCGGCAGCGGGATCGCCATGCCGGACAACACCATCACCAGCCCCACCATGATGTTGTTGAAGCCACGCCCGGACAGCGTCCAGATCAACGCGATGTGCAAAATCATCGTAATGGCCGATGCCAGCAGCACTGTCGCTGAAATGGATACGATAAAGGCGCACGCCGCAACGACGCTCGGCGGCGGTGGCAGCGACCATTGCGTCAGCCCCAGCCACGGCAGCAGCAGCCCGGCCACCAGGATCATGGGTCCCATGCGCAGCGTGGTCACCGCCGTGCGCAGGGCAACGGTTCGTGCGAACCAGAACAGATACAGATCCAGTGGCCGCAGCAACTCATACGCCACCGCACCGCTGAACATCTTCTCCTGCAGCTCTGGATCCACGTTCCAGGGCAGCAGCCCCAGCAGCGCCTGGCCCAGCCAGATATAAGCGGCCACCTGCGCAAAGGTCATCGGCTGGTCCGCATCGGCCACGGCGTAGAACGCGGCCAGCACCATCAGTTTCACCGCACCCCAGAACAGCTGGGTGACGAATCCCGCGAACGCGGCTGCACGATACTGCAACAGCATGCGGTAGCGCGCCGACAGGATCGCGACGTAGGGACGCCACAGATCACGCATTGCCGGCCTCATACACGCGCGCAATGATTTCTTCGATGGGCGGATATTCCACCACCAGATCCTGCACGGGAAACTGCGCTGTCAGCTGCGCCAGCAGCTGCGCCGTGGCCGCGCCCGGCACCGCGAAGGTGTAACGATTGCCATCCTGCGCAACCAGATGTGCGCGTTGGTTCCCGAGCAGCGCGGGTGGTTGCGCGAAATCCACTATGACGCGCCGTTCCGCACCAAAGCGCGCGCGCAGGTCTGCCAGCGTGCCGTCGGACAGCAGCGTGCCGCGGTTGATCACGATCAAGCGTTTCGACAGCGCTTCGATATCGTCCATGTCGTGTGTGGTGAGCAGCACCGTCATGCCGCGTTGTGCATTCATGCGGCGAATAAAATCGCGGATCGCTAGTTTGGATACGGCATCGAGGCCAATGGTGGGTTCGTCCAGAAACAGAATATCGGGGCAGTGCAGCAGCGATGCCGCCAGATCGCAACGCATGCGCTGCCCGAGGCTGAGCTGACGCACGGGTACGTCCAGCAGCGGACCCAGGTCGAGCAGCGCCACCAGTTCATCGAACATCGCGCCATAACGCGATTGTTCAACACGGTAGATATCGCGCAGCAGTTCGAAAGATTCCACCACCGGCAGGTCCCACCACAGCTGCGTGCGCTGGCCGAATACCACACCGATGTGGCCCACGTGGCGGATGCGGTCGCGCCACGGCACCAGGCCGTTCACGGTGCAGTGACCATTCGACGGCGTGAGAATTCCGGCCAGAATCTTGATGGTGGTGGATTTGCCCGCGCCGTTCGGGCCGATGTAGCCCACCAGTTCGCCCGGTTCAATGGCGAACGACACGTCGTGCAGTGCCAGCACATCGCGGTAGTGGCGCCGCGCCAGGCCGCGCACAGCACCCCACATGCCCGGCTGCCGCGCAGCCACACGAAACCGCTTCTCCAGGTTTTCAACGAGGATCTGTGGCATGGCCGCTCCGCAGGAAGGCGCGCAGTAGACCACATCAGGTGCACTGCATTCAAAATGAGCGGCGTTCCCGCTACAGTCGCGCCTCACGGCAATTGCGGAGCTGGATATGGCCCTCGTCAACTATGAAGTGAAAGGCCACGTGGCCATCGTCACACTGAACCGACCCGATGCGCGCAACGCCATCAACCCCGAAGTGGCCGTGCGCCTCGCCGATGCGTGGGCCGCCGCGCGCGACGATGCAGCGGTGCGCGTGATCGTGGTCACCGGCACCGGCACCACGTTCTGCGCCGGGGCAGACCTCGGCCAGCTGATCCCGATGATGTCCGGCGCACGCAAGCCGGAGAATGAATTCGATCATCGCGTGATCAAAGAGCCCGGCATCACGTCACGCGCGCTGCTGCGCAATTTCGATACGGAAAAGCCGGTGATCGCGGCCATCAACGGCCATGCCATCGCCGGCGGCATGGAGATGGTGCAGGGCACCGATATCCGGGTGGCGGCCCCGGAAGCCAAATTCGGCGTGCAGGAAGTGAAGTGGGCGATCTTCCCCGCGGGCGGCTCAACCGTGCGCCTGCCGGCGCAGCTGCCGTTCGCGCGCGCGATGGAGCTGCTGCTCACGGGCGATCTGATCAGCGCGGCGCAGGCGCTGGAGATTGGCTTCTTAAACTATGTGGTGCCCGCCGATCAGGTGCTTGGCAAGGCGCTTGAGATCGCCGAAAAGATCGCCGCCAACGGGCCCATCGCCGTGAAAGCCATTCGCAGATCGGCGCGCGCCTGCCTGGGTGTGCCGGAGCGCGAGGCGCTGAAGATCGAATCCGAAATCTCCGGCCCGGTCTTTCAAACGGAGGATGCTCGCGAGGGCCCGCGTGCGTTCATGGAGAAACGCAAGCCCTCCTACAAGGGCCGCTGATATGCCCATTCACTTCCGCTACGACGAGCCCGAGCGGCGTCTATACACACGCTGCGAAGGCGAAGTGAAGTTGACCGAGGTCGTCGGTCATTTCCGCGAACTCACAGGCATCACCCGGCTGCATCCAGCAAGCGACGTGCTGCTGGATCTGACGTTTCAAACCAATCTGCCGCGCCCGGAGAGCATCGACACAGCAGCCAATGCACTCGAGGAAATCCGCGAGCTGGTGCAGCTGGGGCGCTGCGCCGTGGTGGCGCCAACGGCGCTCGCAACGGAGATCGGCCGACGCTACCAGGCGGTCGCGTGGCCGCTATATTCCGGGCTGAAGCTGTTCAGCAACTCCGCCGACGCCACCACCTGGCTGGACGGCTGACCCATCGGCCGTTTGGTGCCAGGCACCATTTAGCGCATCGGACAAATGGTGCCTGGCACCAAATGGCCGATCAGCTACATCTGCCAGTTGACGGTGATGCCGTAGCGGCGCGGGTCGCCAGATTGGGTGTAGCCGCGCTCGGTATAACCCAGGCGCGGATCGTTGCCGAAGTAGTAGCCGCGCACGCTGTAGTCTTCATCGAATACGTTGCGGATCCAGACTTTGGCATCCCAGCGCGGGCGCACCAAGCCTAGCGTGAAATGAACAAGCTCGTAGGGATTCGACTGAAAGTTGTGGCTGTCGGAGAAGTAGAACGCATCCCGCGCCTCCACTTCGGCGCCGATATACCAGTCGCCCGTAAAGCTATATTGCGCACTGCCGAATGCCTGGTAGGACGGTGCCTGCGCCTGCTGGCGCCCGTCCAGTTCGACACCGACGGCGTTGACGAAATTGTCATATGAGGAATCCAACAATCCCAGGCTGCCGAACAGCGCGAGCTTGTCGGTTGCGCGCCAGTGCATCTCGAGTTCAACGCCGTAGTTGTTGCCGCTGGCGGCATTGCCCAGATATTCGATAAATTCCGCCGAGCCATCGGGGCGCACCCGCACCAGTGATGTGCCCACCTGCATTTCATCGCGCCACATGTAGAACAGCGCGAGGCGCGCCGTGACGGTGTCATCGCGCCAGCCGCCTTTGATGCCCACTTCCGCGTTGTAAAGCGTCTCCGGGTCGAACTCGCGCAGATCCGCATCCAGCGTGCCGTCTGTGTTGAAACCGCCGGATTTGTAGCCGCGCGACAGGCTGGCATATACCAGCGTGTCGACGTCGAGCAGATGGTCGATGGCAATGCGTCCCCCCCATAGGTTGTCGTTGGGAGAAAACCGCGCCGCATCAACATCGTGATAGTCCGCTTCGTGGCGCTCGAGGCGCAGGCCGACCGTCAGCGTAGTGGCATCGCCGAGATGGGTATCGGTCTGCCCGAATACCGCAAGTCGGTCGATGGTGTAGTGACTGTGGAAATCATCCGTACGAAAGGTGTAGGTGCGACGCAGATCCATCTGCTGCTGCAGAGCGTAGATTCCCATCACCCAGTCAGTGGAGTCACCCAGGATGCGCCCCGCCTCATCGGAGATGAGTCGCACTTCCGCCGAGGTGGTGCGCCAGTCGCGGTCATAGCGGTCGGTGGAACTGTACTCATCGGGATCGAATCCGAGATACACCCAGTCTTCGTCATAGCCGTAGGAAATATCCGAATCCGCAGAGGCAATGATCGTCTCGATCGAAAAATAATCGGGCTGTTCGAATGTGACCACCACGCTGCCAAATCCGGATTGCTGCTCATCCGAACCGGGCTGATCGGACTGTGTATGACGCGAATTATCCAGCGAAAAGGCGTCGTAGCCGTTGTCGATGTCGACGAATCCCGCGGCAATCTCTACACGCGTCTGGTCATCCAGTTGCCACAGCAGTTTGCCGCGCACCGTCAGCTCATCGTAGGCATTGGTATCGTCGCGATTGAGGGTTTCGTTGTGCACGAAGCCGTCGCTGCGATACTGCTGCACCGCCAGCCGCCCCGCTGTGCTGTCAGTCATCGGGCCCGAGAGATACGCGCCCAGACTGTAGGTGTCGTAGTCACCAGCCTCGACGCGCACGCCCGCACCTGCGGTCTGCGTCGGTTCATTCGTGGTCACATTGATCAATCCGGCCAGCGCGTTGGCACCGTATAACGTGCCCTGGGGGCCGCGAAATACCTCCACCTGATCCACGTCGTACAGCGTTCCGATAGTGCCGATGCCGCTGAAGTCGACATGGTCTATGACGAGTCCAACGGACGAATTGAGGGGTTCGACGAACTGGCCTGTCTCGCCGACGCCGCGGATCTGAAAGTAACGCGCGCGCGATGCACCGCTGGCGAAGTTCACGTTGGGGGTCAGCGCAAACACGCCTTCGAGATGCTGTGCGCCGCGCTGCGCAATTTCCGCGGCAGTGACCACGGATATGCTGCTTGGCACCGTATCGATGGAATCCTGGCGCAACTCGCCGGTGACGATAATCTCTTCGATCACTGGCTCATCGGCGGCCGCCGGGGCCGAGCCGACAACCACAAAGAGCAACAGAACACCGCAATAACGCATCACCTCTCCCGAAAGATCCGGATGTGATGATGCGTGGAGTGAGGAGGAGATGCCGGGCACCTATCCCTACGCCGGCATTATCCGGATCAGGTTCGCAGGGTCCACCAGGTGGTGTCTCAGGCCTTACGGCCTCCCCTTAGGTCGCGGCGATTGTCTGCCGCGTTGCGCGGCATTGCAATTACTGTGAAATGCGCAAATGCGCAAATCACAGGGATCAGCTGGACTTTTGGCGCATATCGGGCAGCTCATAGCCCTGCGCGTCGAGACCCGCGCGAACCGTCTTCTTGTCCATCTTGCCCGTGCTGGTGAGGGCAATGGAGTCAACGAATAACACATCATCAGGCAGCTGCCACTTCGCAAACTGCTTCGCGCAGTGGTCGATCACCTGTTTGGCCGTCAGCTTCGCGCCGGGTTTGCCGATCACCAGCGCAATCGGGCGTTCGTCCCATTTCGGATGCGGCCGTCCCACCACACATGCCTGAGCCACCCCGGCAAGACCCACGATGTGATTCTCAAGGTCCACCGACGAAATCCATTCCCCGCCGCTCTTCACCAGATCCTTGGAGCGGTCGCTGATGATCAAATATTCCTCGGGGTCGATCTTGCCCACGTCACCTGTAATCAACCAGCCATCGTGAAATTTCGTGGGCTGCGGATCGTGGTAATACTCGCTGCAGATCCACGGCCCGCGGATCAGAATCTCACCTACGGTTTCGCCGTCGTGCGGCAGGCGCTTGAACGCTTCATCGAAGATCTCTATTTCCAGACCCGGCATCAGCTGCCCGGCCTTGGCTACGTTTGCGAACTGCTCGTCGTCTGTGAGATTCAGCTGGGCGCGTTTCATCACGCGGCGTGACAGCGTCGCCAGCGGACTGGTTTCCGTCATCCCCCAGCCCTGGATCATCTCCACACCCAAAGTATCAGCGTACCAACGGATCAACGAAGGGGGTGGTGAGGATCCGCCGCACGTCAGGCGCGACAGTTTCGACAGGTCGTAGCGGTCAGGGTCTTCCTCATATGCCGACTTGATGCCCTGCCAGATCGTTGGCACGCCGGCCGAGATGGTGACCCCTTCTGCCGCCATCAATTCAGCGAGGCGCTTCGGATCCATGTAGCGGCTGGGCATCACCTGCTTCATGCCCAGCATCGTGGCAGACCACGGCAGCCCCCAGCCCTGCGCATGGAACATCGGTACGATGCCGCACAGCGTATCGGTGCCCGACAGCCCCATGGAATCGGTCATGCACTGCGCCATAGTGTGCAGATACTGCGAGCGGTGTTCGTATTCCACGCCCTTCGGATTGCCAGTGGTGCCGCTGGTATAACAAAGTCCCAGCGGCGAGTTTTCGTCGATCTCGGGCCACTCGTAGCGCGTGGGTTTGCCCTTGATGAAATCCTCATACGTCACGGCCTTCGGCAGTTTCGTATCCCATTGCTCGAAGCCTTCCTCCACGGCAACGATTATCCGCTCCACCGTTGGGATGCGACCCGCCAGCTTTTCCAGGAGCGGCAGCACATCGGAATCGACCACGATCATGCGCACCTTGGCGTGGTTGATGATGTAGTCGAGGTCGGTATCAGAGAGCCGGACATTGAGCGTATGCAGCGCGGCGCCCATGCCAGCGGTGGCGTAGTAACACTCAAGATGCCGCGAGCCGTTCCACATGAATGTGCCAACCCGGTCGCCCACCTTGATGCCGGCATCGCGTAGCGCATGCGCCAGCTGATGCGACCGGTCGCGCAGCTGCCGATAGTTCATCCGACGTGTGCCGTTGCCGGTGAGCGTGACGATTTCTTCGTGTGGCGCCACGCGCGCGCCGCGATCGAGCAACCGATGCATCAGCAGAGGGGTGTGTTGCATGCCCATGGGCAAACTCCGGGACTGTGACAAGAGGCTGGGAGTTTAGCGGGAGCGATGGGGGGCGGGCAAAGCGCGTGGATGTTGCACGCTGCCTGCACTGCCACAAGCGTATGCTCAAGCACCTCGCCGATACGCGGGAATACCGAGCGATGGAGAAAGTGGACGATGCGATCGCCACAATCGACCGCCTTCACGCCGAGGATCCAAGCGGCAACGAACTGCGCTACGCACAACGGATGACGCATTGGCTGCAGACGCTGGATTCCGACCCTGACCCCCTGCTTCGAATCGCTGTCCGTGCACAACATCTGCAGCGCTGGACCCGGCCGCGGGCCGACTACGCAACGGGACGCACGGGCTACCTCGTGTGGCGACGCAATGCCGCGGCTCATCATGCGGATCTGGTGGCCAACGTTCTGCGCAGCTGCGAATTTCCCGACGAGGATGTCGAGCATGTAGTGGCCTTGGTGCGAAAGCGCGGCACCGGACGCGAGCAGCATGCACAGACACTCGAGGATTGCGCGTGTCTCGTGTTTCTCGAAACGCAACTTGCGGCATTCACCGAGAAACACCCTCCGGATCGAGTGGCCGACATCCTGAGCAAGACGTGGCGCAAGATGTCGCCGGCCGCGCAACAGCTGGGTTGCACCCTGCTGCCGCATCCGCCCGCATAGCCGCGGCCGGGTTAGAATGCCCAGTGTCACCTGTCTGAAGCGGGCCATGTCCGAACATCGGCACACGGTCGAGTTGTGCTGACACTCGCTTAACTACCACTGGAGTCATTTGTGGCACGTCTGCTCGAAACGCATGCAATACAACATCCCGATCGCACCGCACTCGTCGATGCGACAGGCAGTCTCACCTGGGCGCAGTTCAACCGCCGGGTGAACCGCCTGATCAACGGCCTGCGCGCACTGGGCCTGGGAGCCGGCGATCTGCTGTGCATCTACGCCGGCAATTGCCGCGAGTACTACGAGATCATGGCCGCCGCCAGTCATGCGGGGATTCTGTTCGTGCCGGTCAACTGGCATTTCACCGCGGAAGAACTGGCCTATGTCATCGACAACTCGGGTTCCAAGGTGCTCATCGCGGGCCGCGAGTTCACCGACGTCGCAGCCGCCGCCGTGGCGCGCAATGAGACACCCACGCTCGAAAAATGCCTCACCATGGGTGGGGCCGCGGCAGGCTTCGATGACTACGAGGCGTTTGTTGACGGCGCGCCCGACAGCGAACCCGAGGGGCAGGTGCTGGGCGGACCGATGTTCTACACATCAGGAACCACCGGGCGACCCAAAGGCGTGCGCAGCGCATCGAAGAGCGGCCCACCGCCCATCGAATCGATGCTGATGATGGGGGCCGGACTCACCAACATGCTGTCGATTCCACCGGATGGCGTCACGCTGATCTGCGGGCCGGTATATCACTCGGCGCAATGGGCGTTTTCGTATCTGCCACTCATCGCCGGCAGCACCGTCGTGATGCGGCACAAATTCGATCCCGCAGATTTGCTGGCACTGATCGATGCGCATCAGGTCACCAATGTTCATCTGGTGCCCACGCAGTTTCACCGCCTGCTGGGCGTGGATGAAGCGCGAAAAGCCGCATTCGATGGCAGCAGCCTGAAGGCGGTGTGGCACGGCGCCGCCCCCTGCCCGCCCGAAGTGAAGCGCCGCATGATCGAATGGTGGGGCGACGTCGTTTACGAGTACTACGGCTCCACGGAAGGCTCCATCGTCACGACGGCCAGCGCCGAGGAATGGCGCGAGCGCCCCGGTACGCTCGGCAAACAAACACCCATGGTGGAGCTCCGCATCGTTCGTGATGATGGCACGCCAGCCGATGTGGGTGAATCCGGACAGATCTACGTGCGCAATCTGATGGGTACCGATTTCGAGTATCACAAGGAGCCCGGCAAAACCGCCGATGTACATCTCGAACCGGGGGTGTTCACGTTCGGCGATATCGGCTACCTGGACGCCGATGGCTATCTGTTCATGAGCGATCGCAAGATCGACATGATCATTTCCGGCGGCGTGAATATCTATCCCGCCGAGATCGAGGCGACCTTGCTGGGGCATCCAGCGGT
>JAQBCT010000311.1:0-23136 GCA_032124855.1 Gammaproteobacteria bacterium | reverse complement strand
AGCTGAAGCCCCTCCCACAAGCTGAAGCCCCTCCCACAATCCCACAGGCTGGGGTCCCTTACTCCGACCCCAGTCTCTGCGGCAGTGAATCCGTGATGTCGTACCACGGCGCTTTCGAGCCCACGAAGATGTGATAGCCGGGACGAATGCCGGGGTCGGTGTCCAGGCAACCGCCGGGAATATTCACGCGGCCGATCTTGGGGGAATGGCGCGGCACATCGGACCCGCAGATGCCGCAGAAGTTGGTGCCGAAGCGGGCGGCACCGGGCAGGTCGTAGACCTTCACGTGGTCTTCGCCACGCGTCCAGCGGAATTGCTCGAAGGTGGTGAAGAGATTGGATGCGTGCGCTGCACTGCGTCCCCGCCGGCAACGTGAGCAGTGGCAGTTCACCATCACCAGCGGATCACCGTCTATTTCGAAGCGGACGGCGTCGCACAGACAACTGCCGCCGATGGTGCCGGTCTTCGGCGCGCGCACCTGCGTTGGAATGTTGGGGTCGTCGTAGCCGGGCGGTGCGCCGGCGTAGCGGTGCACGCTATCGGTGATGGTGTACCAGGGCGCATGGGAGGCTGCGAAGATATGTGCCTCGGGTTTTACTCCGCAGTCGTCGTGCAATGTGCCGGCGGGAACGAAGCGCAACTCGCCCTGCGGTTCAGGAGCCGGGACCACCGAGCCGCAGGTCGGACAGAAGAAGCGCGGCATGCCGCTGGGTCCCACCCACTGGGCGATGCGGGATTGCCCGCTGGTGAATGCGAAGCCGCTCTCGGGCGCCGCAACGAAGGTGGCGAACGCGCTGCCATGGTGTTTGCGACAGCGCGAACAGTGGCAGTGCATCATCATCTGGAAGGGGGGGTCGATTCGAAATGCGACGTCGCCGCACAGGCAGCTGCCCTGGGCCATGTTCGAACTCCGCGAATGCGAGCCCTAAGTTAGCTACGGACGATAGCCGAACGCAACGGGTCCCGGGCGCAGACTGCGTCGCGCCAGCTTTGCCCAACGCGTGAGTACGGCGCGCGTATCGCGCGGATCGATGATTTCCTCAATCTCGAAGAACTCCGCCGAACGGAATGGCGAACGCAGTCGATTCAGACGCGCCTTGATGGCTGCGAGGTGGCCGTCGCGGTCGGCGACCGCAGCCAGTTCGGCTTTGTAGGCCACCTCGACGCCACCCTCGATGGGCAGCGAGCCCCAGTCGCCCGACGGCCATGCCACACGAATGTGGTGGCGGCCGGGTTTGTGATTCGCGCCGCCCGCCACACCGAACGCCTTGCGGATGATCACGCTCATGAACGGCACCGGCGACTGACCAAGCGCTGCGAGTGCCTGTGAGCCGAAGCGGATGGTGCCGCTTTCCTCGGACTGCTTGCCGATGAGAAAGCCGGGGCAATCCACCAGGTGCACCAGCGGCAGATGGAATGTGGCGGACATGTCGATCAGGCGCGTCACCTTGCGACTGGAGTCCGCAGTCCAGGCGCCGCCGTAAACGTATGGATCCTCGGCGAACAGCGCAACGGGTATGCCGTCCAGACGCGCGAGGCCGCAGATGATGGATTTGCCCCAGCCGCGACCGATCTCGAAGAACGAACCACGATCCACCACCGCCTCGATGATGGGGCGCATCTTGTAGACCTTGCGCGGATCCTTGGGCACCACGTCGCGCAGAAATTCTTCGCGCCGCGCCGGATCGTCATCGTTGGCGACCACCGGCGGAAGTTCATCGACATTCGACGGTAGATAGCCAAGGAACGCCGCGGCACGCTCGAAGGCCTCCGTTTCGCTGCCCACCTCATCGTCGATGGCGCCGTTCTTCGTATGAATGGAGCTGGCGCCGAGTTCTTCTTTCGATACGTCACCCAGGCTGGCCCAGTCCACCAGCGCGGGACCCGCGATCATCATCTGCGCCGTATCGCGCACGATCAGGCAGTAGTGCGCCGTTGTTACGCGCGCCGCACCAATGCCGGCAACAGAGCCCAGTGCCAGCGACACCGATGGGGCAACGCTCAGATGCGTGACCACGGTTTCCCAGCCGCGCAGCTCAGGGATATAGGTTCGTCCGGCCGTTTCGATGGTCTTCACAGAGCCACCGCCGCCCATACCGTCCACGAGTCGCACATGCGGCAGGCGCAGCTCCAACGCGAGCCCTTCGGCGCGTTGCCGCTTCGCCCCGATCGAGGCGTCGGCCGAACCCCCGCGCACCGTGAAATCATCCCCCGACAGAATCACCGGGCGATTCGCAATGGTGGCATGGCCGAAAACGAAGTTGGACGGTGTAAACGCAGTCAACACGCCGTCCGCGTCGTAATCGGCAACGCCAGCGAGTGCACCGATCTCGGCGAAGCTATCCGGGTCGCTGATTGCGTCGATGCGTTCGCGAATCGTCAACTTGCCGAATTCATGCTGGCGCGCCACCTTCTCGGCGCCACCCATGGCATGCGCCAAACCCTCGCGGCGATGCAGTTCATCAATCTCGTCCTGCCAACTCATGGCTACCTCAGCTGATTTGTGAACGATCAGGTTGCGCCAGCACGGGCTTGCACGATCCAGCAGGCGGCATCGAGTTCGACACCGGCGTCACCGCAATGCGGTTGCAGCGCGGCGCGCACTGCTGCCAGCACGGCGCTACGCGTTGTCGCATCCAGTTCGCTGACCACGCGACTCAGGGGACCGACTTCGCAAACCATATCCAGCGCCGCGTCGAGGGTTTCACCCAGCCGAAGTGGGGTGACGAGTGACGTCGTGCGGATGTCGGTAAATCTGGCGCCGCCCAGAATGTCGCGCACATAGTCGGGCTCGGCGAAGGCAAAGGGGCCTGGCGCATGCGGATCGAGCGTGGGCTGCGGCGCCAGCAAGGGTCTCGCGGGCGCCATCGGGGTCATGATCCAGGGATTGAGCTGCGGTGCCTGCCAGCAGACAAAGCACAGGCGGCCGTCCGCGGCGAGCGTGCCGTGCAGGTGACTGAAAGCCGCTGTGGGCGCCGCGAAGAACATCACGCCGAATCGCGAGAACAGCAACGTATGGTCGGCGGGTAACGCCGCGCTCGAGGCGTCTGCCTCGATGAACGTGGTTGCGCTGCCCTCGGCTCTGGCCCGCTGTCGCGCGCGTTCCAGCATGGGTGCCGAGATATCGACGCCGCTCACCCTTGCCCCGGTGGCTGCCATGCGCAGCGAGGTGTCGCCACAGCCGCAGCCGACATCGAGTACGCGGTCGGTCGCGGTGCAATTCGCCTGGGCAATGACTGCGTCGCTGATAGGGGCCAGCAATTCGTCCATCCGCTGCGCCCGTGCTGCCCAGGTAACGCCGGTCGCGCCATTCCAGAATTCGATTTGCTCGGCGTTCGAGGCGACGGGCGATTGACTCATGGGGTGGAACTCGCGGTGGCGTGAATTGGCCCAGTATCGCATGCAGCCCCCGGAAAATTCATTGCCGGCACATTGGAGGCGGGCGCAGCTGAGGGCACAATGCGCCCGATGAGTACAACAACTCGACTGCGTCGCGAACCGGCTGAACGGAGACCGCGAGACCGGCGCGTGATGGCTGTTCTCGCGATTGCACTGCTCACGGGCCTGGCCGTCGCGGATTGGCTGTCGGACGGCATCACGCGCAGTCTGATACTAGGGCACGCGGACCTGCGCATCGACAGCGCACCTGCGGGTGCCAGCGTCGCCATTGACGGTGCCAGTGTCGGCGTCACTCCGCTGAAGATCGCAGTGATCAGTGGCGCGCACGTCGTGAAGCTGAGTGAGCGCTTTCACAGGGACGTGGTCGAACGAATTCACTTTCAACGCGGCGATACGGTCGTTCGGCAGATCGCATTCGCACCCAGTTTCGGCCGGCTCAGTGTGGTATCCAATCCCATAGGCGCCAGTGTGAGCGTGGATGGCCAGCGCCTGCCCGGTGAGACGCCACTATCCGTCGACAACATCGCCGCCGCGAGGCACGTGGTGGTCGTCTCCGCACCTGGGAGGCGATCTGTCACCGTATCCCGTGACGTGCTGCCCGATGCGTTGGCCGAAGTCTCCGTGGAGCTGGAGCGTGCGGTGATGGGTGAACTGACGATCCGCGCCACGCCGTCGGCCGCGCGTGTCGAAGTACTCGAAGCTGGAACCCCGTACGCGCCTGCGATGGCGCTGCCGGTGGGGACGTATCGGGTGCGCGTTACCCATGAAGGCTATGCCGACGAAGACCGGCAGATCGTGGTACGCCAGGGAGCGAATCTGGAGCCGGTCACATTGAGACGGCTAACGGGTGTCGTGGAAATCGCAGTCGTTCCGAGTGACGCGCTCGTGCGCGTCGCCTCCGCGGATGGCACCGTTACGTACCGAGCGGGACTGCAACTACCTGTCGGGTCATTGACGGTATCGGCGCAAGCGCTGGGCTATGGAAGCTATCGAAAACAGATGAAATTGACCGCGGCGGGTCTGAATCTGACGATTTCACTGCGCCGCATCGATGTGGCGACCGGCAGCACGATTCACGACGCGCTGAAGGTGGGCGGCCAGGCGCCGCGCCTCGTTGTGGTGGGCGCGGGTCGCTTCACGATGGGCGATGCGCATGGCACGCTCAGCCAGACGCCCGCCCATGACGTGACGGTGCTGCAACCCTTTGCGATCGGCGTGGATGAGGTTACGCGCGGAGAATATGCGGCCTATGCGGCGGCGACTGGCGCGGAGTTGCCACGGGTCATGCACGGTGAAACCGCCGCGCATCCCATCAGCCAGATCGATTGGGAGGCCGCGATGGGCTATGCGGCGTGGCTCACTGAGCAGACGGGTCACCGCTACCGGCTGCCGACGGAGGCCGAATGGGAATTTGCAGCGCGCGCGGGGTCGACGGCCGCATACACTTTCGGCTCCGATCCACGGGAAATCTGCGCTTACGGCAACGTGGCGGACGCTGCCACGCATGCAGTATTTCGCAGCTGGGAGGTAGTGGACTGCGACGATGGTCATGTGCGATCCGCCCCGGTGGGGGGCTATCGCGCCAATGCATTTGGTCTTCATGATGTGCACGGCAACGTGGCCGAGTGGGTGCTCGATTGCTGGCACATTTCGTATGCAGGTGCGCCGTCCGTTGCCACCGCGTGGGATGTGGAGGGCGCCTGCGTGGATCACGTGGTCCGCGGCGGTGGTTGGCAGGGTGGCGCCGATGCGACCACCGTCACCAATCGTCGTCCAGCGTCTACGGCATCTGACGAGCGTGGGTTTCGGGTTGTACGGGAGTTCTAGCGGCGGCTGACGACGAACGGAGAGACGAATATGAAGGCGATCGAAGGGCCGGCGTGGGAACTGGCGAGCGAGTATGCGGGCACCGAATGCGCTGAACTGGCGGCGGATCTCGTTGCACTGACGGGGTTACTCGACCGCGTCGAAGCACTCAATCCGGTGTTGGTCGACCTGTCACCGGGCCTCGCCGCGCTCGAGTTGGCAGACGCGGCGCGCGCCATCGGCGTGGCGCAACAGATCGTGCAGCTCGCAGAAGAAGCAGTCCGCCTGCTCGACAATACGCTGACCTATGCGAACTGCCTGCTGTCAGTGGATGCCCGGGATGAAGCCGCACAGGCACTGCATGGACGGCTGCAGAAATATCAGAAGCGCTGCGGCGAACTGCTGGAGCCGTGGTCGCAGTTCCTCGACCTCGTCCCCGACCCGGTGATCGATGCCTACCTGACCGATCCAGCGGTGGCGCCCACAGCCTTCGCAGTGCGCCATTCGCGCAAGCGCCGTCACGAACTGCTCAGCCTGGCCGAAGAGAATCTGATCAGCGGCCTGGCGCAGGACGGCATCCGCGCCTGGGACAACATGTACAGCCAGCTGTCATCGACGATGGCATGTCGCGTCCAAGTGGGAAACGAGCTGGTGACGATGGGGCTTGCGCAAGCCAACGGGCAGCTGCAGCAACCTGATGCGCGCAGCCGGCAGGATGCCTGGACCGGCATCAACGAAGCGTGGCAGATCCACGAGGAATCCTGCGCGGCGGCGATCAATGCCATCGCGGGATGGCGCCTCGAACTGCTGCGCAAACGCAGCCGCAGCACACCGGTTCATTTTCTGGATGCACCCGTGCATATGAACCGCCTCGGCCGGCCGACGCTGGATGCGTTGCTGTCCGTCGCCGACGAAGCGCGTCCGCTTGCGCAACGGGCGGCCCGCGCCATGGCGCGCTCGTCGGGCCGTGAGCAGATAGGACCTTGGGATATGCGTGCCCCGGCGCCACAGCTCGGCAGCGACGCAAGCGGCGTTAGCTTCGACAGCGCAATTGACCTCATTGCCGAAGCGTACGGGCGGGTGAATCCGCAGATGGGCGACTTCGTGACCATGATGCGGCAGCGGCGCTGGATCGAGGGCACTGTCAGCGCCAGCAAGCGACCCGGCGCGTACTGCACGGACTTCGCCAAATCGCGCAATCCGCGCGTGTATATGACCTATCAGGGTTCGACGTCCGACGTCATCGTGCTGGCGCACGAGCTGGGTCACGCATTTCACTCCTGGGTGATGCGCGATTTGCCGGAGAGTCAGCGCAGCTATGGGATGTCCCTCGCCGAAACCGCCAGCACGTTTGGCGAAACTGCAGTGCGCGATGCGCTGCTGGAGCGGGCCGGTTCCGACTACGAGCGCTTCGCCATCATGTGGGAGGAGATGGCGGCGATAACGGGATTTCTGCTCAACATCCCTGCACGCTTTACATTCGAAAGAGCGTTCTACGAAAAACGCGACGAGCGGCCGTTGCGGCCAAAGGAACTGGGCGCGCTGATGTCCGAGGCATGGCGGTACTGGTACGGCGATGCGTGCAGTGAGCCCGATTCCTTGTTCTGGGCATCCAAACTGCACTTCTATATCTCAGGACTGTCGTTCTACAACTTTCCCTATCTCTTCGGATATCTGTTCAGCATGGGGGTATACCAGCGCAGGGCCAGCGATGGCGCCGAGTTCTATCCGCGTTACGTTGCGCTGTTGCGGGATACCGGACGTATGACAGCAGAGCATCTCGCGAGCAGCCATCTGGGCGTGCAACTCGATGCGCCCGATTTCTGGCGCGCCACGGTTGCGAAACTCGAGCCGCGCGTGACGGCGTTCGAGGCGGTTGTGGCCAAGCTGTGAACTATGCGGACATCCTGGCGGTGGCCGTCACGTTGTTCTTCGTGATGGACCCGCTGGGCAACATCCCGATTTTCAATGCGGTGCTGGCGCGCTTCGACGCACCCAAACGCTCGCGCATCGTGGCGCGTGAGCTCGTCATCGCGCTCATCATCCTGCTGGTCTTTCTGTTTGCCGGGAATCCGATCATGGCGTTCCTGGGTTTGACACAGCCGACGTTGAGTCTGTCGGGCGGCATTCTTCTCTTCATCATTGCGCTGCGCATGATTTTTCCAAAACCAGCTGGCAGTGACGAAGACGAAGACGTTTCGGATCCGTTCATCGTCCCCCTTGCCATGCCGTTGGTGGCCGGTCCCTCCACGATTGCAATCCTGCTGCTGACGTCGTCATCGCAGCCGGAACGGATCTGGGAATGGTGTGCGGCGCTGGTGCTTGCTTGGATTGCCTCCACCGCCATCCTGGCGTGCTCGCCCTGGCTGATGAAGGCGCTGGGCGGGCGCGGCGTGCGCGCGCTCGAGCGGTTGATGGGCATGCTGCTGGTGCTGCTCGCCGTGCAGATGCTGCTGGATGGCGTGGCACAGTTTCTTGCCAGCCTGCCCGCGATGGGCTGAACGCTCTATTTTTTGCGTTTGCGCAACCCGGGGATTGCGATTTCCACCACTTCTTCGAGACGCTCCACGAGGTTGATGCGCAGTTCCTTGCGTACGCTTTCGGGCAGCTTGTCGAGGTCTGCCTCGTTGTCTCTCGGCAGGATCAGCTCCTTCATGCCCGCGCGATGGGCGGCGAGAACCTTTTCCTTGATGCCCCCCACAGGCAGCACCAGTCCTGACAGAGTGATCTCGCCGGTCATCGCCAGATCGTTGCGAAGCGGCTTCTTGCTGTATGCAGACACCAGCGCCATCGCCATCGTGATGCCGGCCGACGGACCATCCTTTGGCACGGCACCGGCGGGCACGTGGATGTGCACGCCGCGTTTCTCGATGCGTTTACGATCGATGCCAATCTGTTCAGCCGCAGACCAGATGTAGCTGCGCGCCGCCTTCGCCGACTCCTGCATGACGTTGCCGAGTTGTCCCGTGAGCATGACGCGTTCGTCGCGGTGCGTGAGGATCGCCTCGATATACAGCACATCGCCGCCCGCTTCGGTCCATGCGAGTCCGGCGGCAACGCCGGCCGGCAGCGATTCGCGCCCCTTATCCGACTGAAAACGCATCGGCCCGATGAGTACGGGCAATGCATCGGCCGTAATGGACGTCAGCTCTTCACCGTTGTGGCGTTCCAGCACCTGGCGCGCGCGCTTGCGGGCCATGCGTGCGATCACGCGCTCGAGATTGCGCACGCCGGCTTCGCGTGTATAGCGGCGGATGATGGCGGTTAACGCGTCGTCTGGAATGTCCAGCTGGCCTTCGGTCAGTCCGGTTTCAGTGCGTTGCCGCGGAATGAGATAGCGGCATGCGATCTCGCGTTTCTCGCGATCGCTGTAGCCGGTCAGCTCCATCACCTCCATGCGATCGAGCAGGGGTCGCGGAATGCCCTCCAGCGTATTGGCGGTCGTAATGAAAAATACCTTGGACAGATCGAATGGCAGATTCAGGTAGTTGTCGCGAAACTCCTTGTTTTGCGCAGGATCCAGAATTTCCATCAATGCAGCGGCCGGATCACCGCGGAAATCGCGACCCAGCTTGTCGATTTCATCCAGCATCAACAACGGGTTGCTCACCCCGGCGCGGCGAATCGCCTGCAGGATGCGACCGGGCATGGCGCCGATATATGTGCGCCGGTGGCCACGCAGTTCCGCCTCGTCGTGCAACCCGCCCAGCGACAGCCGCTCGAACTTTCGACCCATCGCGCGGGCGATGGATTGGCCCAACGACGTCTTGCCCACACCCGGCGGGCCGACCAGACAGATGATCGGGGCCTTTGCCTGCGCGTTCAGCTGCATGACCGCGAGGCTCTCCAGGATCCGATCCTTGACGTCTTCCAGGCCATAGTGATCCGCATCGAGCACTTCCTTGGCGTGGCCAAGATCCAGCGCATCGTCGGTGCGTTTGTTCCAGGGCAATTCGGCGATCAGTTCCAGGTAACCGCGCGCCACCTGATAGTCCGCCGCATTCTCGGACATGCGACCAAGCCGCTTGAGCTCGCGATCCACCTCCTTCTGCACCGCTTCCGGCAGTGATGCCTTGGCCAGCTGTTCGCGAAGGTCCGCCAGCTCTTCGCCGCCGCCGTCTTCGCCCAACGCCTGTTCGATGGCGCGCTTTTGCTGGCGCAGCAGGTGTTCGCGCTGCTGTTTGTCGATGTCGTGCTTGGCCGTGTCAGCGATTTCCCGACGCAGGACGTTGACGGTTTTTTCGTGCTGAAGAATTTCGTGCACCTTCTCCATCAACGCGAGCGTCGTGGGTGCGGCGAGTACTTCCTGTTCCCGTTCCACGTCGAGGTTCGCAAGCGATGCGATGCGATACATCTGCACGATCGGGTCTGTTATGGAGCCAATCAGCTGCTGAAATACCTGCAGGCCGTTCTCGGCATCGAATAGTTGGGCGATGTTGCGCGCGAGTTCAAGATTCTCCCGCACGAGTGCGTCCACGCGAGGCGCATCTGGGTGCTGCTCGTCGAGCGACAGGTTGGGGAGTGCCGTGTACTCAACGACAAGGTGGGTGTCATTGGCGACGGAATTGCCGATCCGCACGCGCTGCACGCCCTGCACGATCACTTGAGCGCCGCCTTCGCGTCGTTCCACCCGCTTGATGGTTGCCAGCGTCCCGACATCGTGGATCTGCGATCGTTCCGGCGCATCGTGATCTGCATCACGCTGGGCGACGGTAAGGATGTGCTGGCTGGCTTCGGCGGCGGCTTTCACCGCGGCGAGCGACTTCGCCCGACCCACGGCCAGGGGCACCACCAGCTCGGGAAAGACGACCGTGTTCTTCAGCGGCAGTACCGCAATCGCCGTAACCGTGTCAGTCATTGACGCAACCTTCAGTCATTTGGCACTCACTTCACACTCGTTAGAGTCACTTGGGGCTACATGGAGGCAGGTCCACCGGAAATCAACCGCGGGCCGGCGCGCAGCGGGGCCTGGCGATACGGATCAGGCCAGGCGGGCCAACTCGTCGTAACGCACGCGGTATTTCAGCGCCTGACCGCGGGCGAAGCGTTCCACTTCATCCACCAGAAAGTCCGCCAGACGCTGAGTTTCGGTGCCCAGGGAACCCGCGATATGCGGCGTCAGCAGGACGTTGGATAGCCGGTACAGAGGTGAAGTGGCCGGCAGCACTTCCGGTTCGGTCGTATCGAGGACCGCATTCAGACGCCCGCTCACCAGTTCGGCTTCCAGCGCTGCCTGGTTCACGATGGCGCCGCGCGCGGTGTTGATGAAGGTGGCGCCGTCGCGCATCAGGGCAAACTCGCGCGCGCCCAGCATATGCCGTGTCTCCGGCAGAAGCGGGGCGTGCAATGACACCACATCGGCATTCGACAACAACTCTGACAGTCCCACTTTGTGCGCGCCAAGCTCGCGTCCTTGCAGGGGCGTGATGTACGGATCGTACAACAGTACTTTCAGTTCGAACGGGCGCAGCAGTTCCATGGTTTTGCGTCCCACGTGCGAGGCGCCGATGATCCCCACGGTCTTCTGATAGTTGCCGACGTTAGGTGCTTCTTTCGTCCAGGGCGCGCGATTCTCGTGGTGCTTGCGGTAGAAGTCGGCCAGCTGCAGCACTTGCTTGTTGGCAAACAGAATGGCGGCCAGTGTGTATTCGGCCACGGGTACCGCGTTGGCTGCCACGGCGTTGGTGATCTGGACGCCCATCCGCCACACCGTTTCGTCGATGAAACCCTTCACGCTGCCGGCCAGGTGCGCAATCAGCTTCAGTGAGGGCAACGTTGCGACCACGTCGCGGTCGATGCGCGGGCATCCCCAGCTCGTAATCAATACCTGCACGCGCGAGGCGTGTTCAGCCAGATGTTCGAAGCTGCGCAGCGGCGTGGTATCGATCAGACGGCACGAACGTTCCAGCCGCTGCAAGTGAGCGTTGCGCAGCAGCTCCTCCTTGACCACCGGATGCATGATCATCGCTGTGATGGGACCGCCCGCCATGCACTGTGCCTCGTAAAAATGTCGCGCGGCGCTGCGCGGTTGTGTCGATGCAAGAAAGCAAGATAATGCAACACAACATTCAGTGATACAGGGGGCAGGCGTGTCGGTACAACTCACAAAGGGGGCGATCGATCTTGGCATCGTCGTGGCGAACGGTCCCGCGATGTTCAGCTTCTACCGCGACGTGCTGGGCTTCAAACACGAAGGCGATATGCCGATGCCGGGCGGTGGCACGATGCATCGCCTCATGTGCGGCGACAGCTTGATCAAGCTGGTCGAGCCGCAATCGCCGCCGCCGGCGGTGGCGGCACCGGGCGGCATTGGCGGCGGCACGGGCTATCGCTACTTCACGATCTCGGTATCGAATCTCAGCGAGCTGGTGGCCGCGTGTGAGAAGGCCGGTCGCAAGGTGCCGGTTGGCGAGCGCGAGATACGCCCTGGGGTGCGCATTGCCATCGTCGAAGATCCTGACGGCAACTGGGTGGAATTCCTGCAGCTGGCTTGATATGAGCATCGCCGTTCAACTATCGACCATGGCTGAATTGCAGATCGCGCTGAATGAAAACGTGCATGCGCAATGGCGCGAGCAGGGTCATCTGTACTACCGCGCCATCTGGGTGGAATGCGCCGAATTGCTGGATCACTACGGCTGGAAGTGGTGGAAGCAGCAGGCCACGGATATCGAGCAGGTACAGCTCGAGGTGGTCGATATCTGGCATTTCGGGCTCTCCGAGCTGATCCGTGCCGGACGCATGGATGCGGGTCGCGTCGACCCTGCAATCGTCGCCGCATTCGCCGAGGGCGGGAAATCCGCGGCCGGTGACTTCCGCACGGCCGTCGAAACGCTGGCCGCGCGTTGTCTCATCGAGCGCGATTTCTCAGTGCCGGCGTTCATCGATGTGCTGACGAGCCTGCCCATGAGTTTCGCCGAGCTGTACCGGATTTATGTGGGAAAGAATGTCCTGAATCATTTTCGTCAGGCAAACGGCTACCAGGGCGGCGCGTATATCAAGATGTGGCAGGGGCGCGAAGACAACGAGCACCTCTTCGAACTCGTTGGCGAACTCGACCACGAGTCAGCGTCGTTTTCGAACGATTTGTATCGCTGCCTCGAGCAGCGCTACGCCAACGCGCGCTCGTAGATGCGCTGCGCGGTCGCGTCGAAGCAGACGAAACGGATCAGTTCGAGACCGCCTGGACGCACGGTGTGATCGCGCGCGCAGTGCACTGCGATCTGGGTTGCTGCTTGAAGCGGATAGCCGAACAGACCGGTGCTGATGGCGGGAAACGCGATGGATGTGAGCGCATGGTGATGCGCGAGTGTCAGTGAGGCGCGATAGCAAGCGGCCAGCAGCGCCGGTTCGCCGTGCTCTCCATTGCGCCAGATGGGACCCACGGTGTGGATGATGTGACGCGCGGCGAGTCGGTAGCCCGCGGTGATTCGTGCCTCGCCCGTGGGACATCCACCCAGCGCGCGACACGCGCTGAGCAGTTGCGGTCCGGCGGCGCGATGGATGGCCCCGTCGACGCCTCCACCTCCCAGCAACGATGTGTTGGCCGCATTGACGATGGCGTCGAGGGATTGTCTCGTGATATCGCCCAGTACCACTTCGATGCGCACGAACCCCTCCGCGAGGCTGCCCGGGTGACCGCAATGCTAGCGCACCACCGCGGTGTGCCGGTGTGACTTTGCGACCGGCGCGTGTCGACGAAGTAGATGCGTACATCGAACTCCTGGAGGCAGCCGCGCGCTGGCAGGTCGGGCGGGGCATCCAGCAATGGTTGCCGGGCTCGATGCGTGCGCAGCGCACGACCATCGTGGGCGCACAAGCCGCGGGTGAGCTGTTCATCGCGGATGAGTCGGGATCGATTCGGGGCGGCGTCATGCTGACACAACGCTTCGACGCGCTGTGGAACGACCAGCCTGCAGCGCAAGCATGTTACGTCAGCAAACTCGTCGTGGCGCCGGATCAACGTGGGCGAGGGCTAGGTGAGCAGATGCTTGCGAAATGCGAGGCGTTGGCGGTGTCCCGCGGCTGCAATACGCTGCGCCTCGACTGTGTCGCCTCGAATCGCTCGTTAGCGAATTACTACCAGCAGCGAGGCTACTACCCGCGCGGTGAGGCGATTCTGGCGGGGGTTCAATTGCTGCGCCACGACAAGCGCGTCGACATCGTGCCGCCGTGGTTGCGCGCACCCTTTGTAGCGGATACCTGGGCGACGTTGCTGTTCATCGTGGCCGGGCAATCGATGTTGCTCATCCAAAAAAAGCGTGGGCACGGCGCGGGCAAGATCAACGGACCGGGTGGCAAGGTGGAGCCCGGCGAGACGCCGCTGGCGTGCGCTGTGCGCGAGACGCGGGAAGAAATTGGCGTCGATGTCGACACCGCAACGCCGTTGGCAGAATTGCGCTTCTGGGATCTGGATGGTTCGCGCATGCACGGCATCGCATTCAAGACCAGCGCCTGGCGCGGCACGCCCGGTGAATCGCCGGAAGCCGAACCGTTCTGGTGTGCCGCTGCCGATTTGCCGTACCACGCCATGTGGGAGGACGATGTCCTGTGGCTGCCGTGGTTGCTGGCGGATGTCCCGATCAGTGGCGATTTCCTGATGGGCGGTGAACGACTGCTGGCGCATCGGTTGGTCACGACGAGCCCCGCCGAACTATCACGGGCGGCGAACACAATAAGGAGCAGAACCATAGGATGAAGATCGGCATTTCTGTGACCAGCGCGTTCGACGTTGCCGACGCGAGGCACGGTGCGCGCTACATGGCGGAGCGTGCGCGCGCTGCGTGGGAGGCCGGACTGACCTCGCTGTTCGTGGGCGATCATCACGTTACACCGCGCCCCTACTATCAGAACTCACCCATCCTGGGACGCTTGCTGGCGGAGTGGGGCGACCGCCCCGCTGGCGCCCTGTATCTGCTGCCGCTGTGGAATCCGGTGCTGGTGGCAGAACAGACAGCAACCCTCGCGTGTATCCACGCCGGGCGCTTCATCATGCAATGCGGCATCGGCGGCGACGAGCGACAAAGCCACGGTATGGGCGTAGACATCCGCTTGCGTCCTTCGATGTTCGAAGAGTCCCTGGCGACTATTCGCGCACTGTGGCGCGGTGAATCTGTGACGGTCGATGGCCGTTGGCGCCTGCACAAAAGCCGGATTTCGCCACTGCCACCGGAGCCCATCGAGGTGTGGATCGGTGCATCTGCCACTGCGGCAATCGATCGCGCGGCGCGGTTGGGCGACGGCTGGCTGGCGGACCCGGGAATGGATTTCGCGACCGCGCGTCGGCGTATCGATGAATATCGAACTGCGTGCGAACGCCACGGTCGCAAGCCCACCAGCATCGCCATTCGTCGGGATACCTACGTGGGTGAATCCATGGAGGAGGCCCGCAAAACGATGGCGCGTTATGTGCGTGGCGGCTACCGGGGCTTTTCGGAAGATGCGCTGTTGATCGGTGATGTCGAAACGGTGGCCGGGCGGATCGCGGAGCTGGCGGCCATGGGTTACACGGATGTCATCGTGCGCAATATCGCGTCGGAGCAGGCGCCGGCCCTGGCTACGATTGGTCGTCTGGCCGATGTTCACGATCAGGTGCGCGAGCTGTAATGGTGGACACCGGGAACCTACTGCAGTGGGCGCGGCGTTTGCGCGCGATTGCGCAGACGGGGCTGGCCTATGCCAGGGACCCTTACGACCGCCAACGATTCGAGGAAGTCGCGACGATCTCTACGGATCTGCTCGCGCAGCTGACGGGAGAGCCTGTCGCGCGAATCGCGGCGCTATACCTGCACGAGAAGGGCTACCCGACACCCAAGGTGGATGTGCGTGCCGGTGTCTTCAGCAACGACGGTGAAGTCCTGCTGGTGCGCGAGGCGAGCGACGGTCGGTGGGCTCTGCCGGGCGGCTGGGCCGATGAAGCGGAGACGCCGCGGCAGGCGTGCGAGCGCGAAGTGCTGGAGGAATCCGGCCACGTGGTGCGCGCCTTGAAACTCGCCGCATTGAAAGACCGCAACGTGCATCCGTATGCGCCCGCGCGACTGGAGCATGTCTACAAATTGCTGTTCGTATGCGAATGGTGCTCGGGCGGCGCGCTCGTCAGTGGCGAAACCACTGAGGCCGCTTTCTTTGCCCGTCACGAATTGCCTGCGCTATCGCAGGGGCGCACGCTCGAGGCAGATATCGAACTGCTGTGGCAGCACCATCTGCAGCCTGCGCTGCCGTGCTATTTCGACTGATGCTGTTGCGGCTCAGCCCAGCACCTCATCGAGGCTTTCCGACAGCGCGCGAACCATCATGTCGATTTCCGCATCACCAATGATGAAGGGTGGCCCCATGCAGATGATGTCGCGAACATCTTGCGTGCCACCGCCGTAGAAAAATACGCCGCGCTGCAGGGCGGCACCGATGACCCGATTGGTGATATTGGCGTCGACGGGGTACGGCTCCAGCGTGGTGCGGTCCTTGACGATCTCAATCGCCTGCAACAGGCCGCGTCCGCGCACTTCGGCCACGTGGGGATGATTGTCCAGCGCTTCACGCAGTCGTTCGTGCAGCGCGTTCCCGGCGATACGCGCGCGCTCCACGAGATTCTCCGCCTTCAGCAGGCCGAGAACTTCATACGCGGCCGCGCATGCGGCCGGATGCGCACCGAAGGTATGGAACATCACATTCATGCCTGCTTCGGCGATGGGCCGAGCGACGGCCGCGGTTGCGAATACGCCGACGATGGGTGCGTAGCCGCCGGCGAGCCCCTTACCCGATACCATTACATCCGGCTCGATCGCCCAATGCTGAAAGCCGAATGCTTTTCCGGTGCGTCCGAACCCTGTCATCACCTCATCGAGGATCAGCAGAATGCCATGGCGCTTGCACAGCGCCTGCACGCCGGGCCAGTAGTCCTCGGGTGGCACAATCGCTCCGCCGCTCGAACCCGTGATGGGCTCGGCTAGAAATGCCGCAATGGTGTCGGGCCCTTCTGCTTGAATGACCGATTCGAGTGCGTCCACGTAGTGGCTTCCTGCGTCCGGATGATGCGAACCCAGCGGACAGCGCAACGGATAGGGCGTGGGTGCGCTGGGGTATGGCATCAGCATGTGTGCAAGACCTTTCTTGCGCGCCGTATGCCCGCCGACCGCGGTGGTGGCGAGCGTCGTGCCGTGATAGGACACCGATCGGCCGATGATCTTGCTGCGCTGCGGTGCGCCGCGCGCGGCGTGATATTGAACAGCGATCTTCATGGCGGTCTCGATACCTTCGGAGCCGCCGCACGTGAGATGAATGTGTTCGAAGGCCGCTGGCAGCCAGTCCTGGCGCAATCGCTCGATGAGATTTCTGCGGTCGGGCGTGAGCCACGGCGGCACGACGTAAGTGGTCGTCTTGGTGGCGTGATACACAGCGCGCGCCACGACTTCGCGACCGTGGCCCACGTTGGTAACAATGGCACCCCCGGCGGCGTCGAGGAGTCGTTCGCCGTCAGCCTGAATCAGAAAGGCGCCGCCCGCGCCAACAATTTCGATATGTCGCGCCGCAGGGTTGAAAGGCCAGTTGATCGGGCCGCCGGTTTCGGTCACGACATGCTACCCCTCGAATTTCGGTGAAGAGATGAAAGGCCAGTAGGCTGCCGTGTCAACGCGACGATAGTCGATGGTACGCATGTCGCCATTCAGGGCACCTTGCCCGGATGCGTAAATGACATTCGCCGAAACGGGCGCGAAGCCTGCATGAAAGTGCTGCGTCGACTTGACCACGATCAGGCGTTTGTCGGCGATTTCAACTCCCACGCTCGTGAACAGTTCGGGTGAACCCGCCTGCACACGCCGCGATGCCAGCACGACGTCGATGCCGGGCGCATCGGCATCTGCATCGAGATGAACACGCACCGCGGCGCACGCACCGAGGCTCGATGGTCCGCCATTCAGTGTCTGCAGCACGCGATCCGAAAGGCCCGTGACCGTGCACTGCACGTCCACGGCTGAGCCCGACTCCGGCGCCAGCTTGCCGCCGATGCGCAGCTGCAATCGCGAACCGATTCCGCCGTCGTGACAGATCGCCACGGCCCCGGGATCGTACAGCGGACCTAGTGCCACTGAGGCTACGCGACGCCGGATCAATGCCTCGAGGAAAAAGGTCGAATCACCTGGCGCACCGCCGCCCGTATTATCTGCCGTGTCCGCGATCGTGATGGGTGCGCGGCCGTCGGCGAGCGCGGCGTCGATTGCGGCCTCGATGCCGAGCGGTTCGGTACTCACTGCGTCGCGCAGTGCGAAGAATTCATCGCGCAACGTATTTGCGAGGGATCGCGCCCGTGCTGGGTCGTTGTCGGTTGCTACGATCACCTGCGTTCCAATGGAGGCGACATCGCCGTATGGAAAGCCGTGGGCAAGCCAGACATTAACCACGCCGGGCTCCCGTTCGAGCGCGTACATGCGTTCGACGAATGACGCCATTGGGTCCCGCGTGGTGTGGTACATGCCGATCATCTGGCATGGTGCGGCCGCCATCGTCGGGCGTACTTTGCCATCGCTGATGTCGGCGATGATCCGAAACAGATCCACCAGTCGCTCGTAGGTATCCGTGTGCGGGTAGTGCTTGTAGCCGACCAGCACGTCTGCGTTCGTGAGCATCGCGGGGGTGACGTGGCAGTGCAGATCGAGTTCGACGCCCACGGGAATATCTGGCCCCACGCAGGCTCGCACGCGCGCTTCAATATCACCTTCGCAATCATCGAAGCCGTCGGCGACCATCGCGCCGTGCAGGAACAGCAGCACACCGTCCACCGGCATCGCAGCGTCGAGATCGGCCAGCAATTCGTCGCGCAGCGATTCGTAGACCGCACGCGGTGTGATCCCCGCAGGCGCAGCAAATGCCTGCAGTCCCGGCTCCAGCGTCCAGCCGCGTGCGTCCAGCAACTCGAAAAGCGGCTGGTACACCCTCTGCCTGCGTGACACCGTCGGATGGTGTTCGGTGCGACGTTGCAGCACCGTGTCGCGCCAGATCCCCCAGCCCGTTGGGATGGGTGAAAAGGTATTCGTTTCTGTGGCGAGCATCGCCATGAACAGCTTTTTCACGAAGAACCTCCATGGATTATCGGTATTATACGCAGCCCCTTCGCAGCAGAAGAGTTCGTCGATCATGGCCGAAGGAATCGATGCCGCCAACGTCACCGCGTGGTTGAGGGCCAACGTCCCCGCATTACGTGAACCGGTCGAGTTCACGCTCATCGCGGGTGGACATTCGAATCTCACATACCGATGCGACGATGCCGATGGCGTGGCGTATGTTCTGCGGCGTCCACCACTCGGCCATGTGCTGGAAAGCGCGCACGATATGGGACGCGAACACCGCATCATCGCTGCGCTGGCGGATTCAGATGTGCCGGTGGCGCCGACTTTTGGGCTCTGTCGCGACACGGCGGTCAATGGCGCGCCGTTCTACATCATGAAATATGTCGAAGGTCTGGTGCTGCACGACTCCACAGTGGCGCGCACGCTCGCGCCAGCCGACCGTCATCAACTGGGTGAACACGTGATCGATGTGCTGGCCCGACTGCATGCTATCGATCCGGACGCAGTGGGCCTCGGAGATCTGGGCCGTAAGGAAGCGTATCTGGAACGTCAGCTGAAACGCTGGACGAAACAGTGGGAGGCATCGAAGACCCACGAGGTGCCGCAAATGGAGGAAACGCGCCGGTTGCTCGATGAACAGATGCCGAAGCAGATTGGCGCGACCATCGTTCACGGCGACTACCGGCTCGGCAATATGCTGGTGGCTGGCGGCCGCATCCTCGCGGTGCTCGATTGGGAGCTGTGCACGCTCGGCGATCCGTTGGCCGATGTCGGATATCTGATGAACGCATGGCCTGCGCCCGATGAAGTAGAGCCCGGCAGTGGCGACCAGGCGCCGACGGCGGCAGGTGGGTTCCCGACGCGTGCCGAATTGCGCGCGCGATACGAAGCGGCCACGGATCGCGATCTTTCAGGGATCAATTACTATCGCGCGTTCTCGCACTGGCGATTGGCGGCCATCGGGCAGGGCGTCTACAAACGCTACCTCGTGGGTGCGATGGGCGCCAATCGGGGGATGGATCTGGACGCATACAAGCTCAGCGTGCAGCGCCGGGCGGGCGCGGCCCTGGCGCTCATTTCAGGGTGATTCACGGGCAGGGGGACCTGACGCTGCGTCGCGAAGATCCACTTCGCCAAGCAACGCATCTCGATCATCGATTACGCGCACGATTTTGACGGCAGGATCGTCGATGCCAACGACTAGACAGGGGCGCGTCATCACCTGAGCCTGCATGGCATCCTGGGGCGGCGGTTGTAGTGTGATGCGAATGGTCAGCGGGTCGCTTAGTTTCGGTGCCGTCTCGTTCAGATGGATGCTGTATCCCGATGTCGGATATTCGCCAGGCAGGATCGCGATCAGATGCAGAGGCGGTGCGCCGTCACCCGCTTCATTCGACATGCCGATGAGGCGGGTGCCGCGCAGCTGGGCCACGGTGCCGTAGTCGATCAGCTGCACTCCCGTGGTGACGGTCTGGCAATTGCCATGGTTCAGTACGGTCATCAGCGCCACCCGGGTCGAGTCCGCGCAGCCACCGAGTAGCAAAACAGTCACTACCCAGCTCCAGCGCCAGTGGTATCTCATTGCGCTTTCCTGCGGATGGGTTTGACCGATTCGAATGTGGCGCGTGCAGCGGTCGCCCCGGTGGCAGCACTTGTGTGAAACAGATCGATCGGGAAGCCGCTGATGAAATCGAGGGCTGAGCGGTCACCGTTCACTGCGAAGCGCTCGGGCACATCCAGCGTACGGAACGCGCCGCAGGCCTCGCCCGCATCGCAGACGAAGTTGTCGTTGTCGGAGTCGCTGCCCGCGAAAATCTGATATTGGCCTGCGCCGACGTTGCTGAAGCTGAAATCGTAACCGCCGCCCGTTGCGCTGACAGCAATTTCTTTGACCACCAGGTTGGTGACGGCGTCGATCAGCAAAATGTAGTGCAGTCCCGCGTCAGCCGTGGGGCTGATTGCGAACTGCTGCATCACCACGTTGATGTCGATGCTGTTGGCGGTGGATGTTGCGACGATTTTTCCGGTGTAGGTACCGTCACCACTGGCTTGCGTTCGGTCGACGTTCAATTGATAGATGCCCAGGCCGCTGGCATCGACCGTGACGGGCGTCGCGCTGAGCCAGGGCACGTTGCTGATGAGTGCTGCGATGTCGAGCGTGCCGCCGCCTGCATTGCGTAATTCGACATCGAATGTGCTGTCGAAGGGGCCGAAATTAATCGAGGTGGGCGACGCGACGAGCACCGCCGCCACGGGGGTCCCGGCACCGCTGGCCAGTATCACCGCGGCATCCAGCGCCTTCTGCGCATTGATCAAGCCGTGCCCGTATTGATCGTCGCGCCCGGGGGCGCCGAGGTCGTCGCTCAGTTGGCCAGCAATGAGTGTCGCGTCGAATTGCGCGGGCGTAAGCGAAGGAAAGATGGCCTTCATCAAGCTGGCCACGCCGGCGACATGCGGTGCCGCCATCGACGTGCCTGTCAGTGCCGCGTAGCCGAATGTCACCGCACCCGTGCTGTCGTCGCCCAGGGTACTCACAATGCCATCGCCCAGACCATCGCCATTGATATCGGTCGCGGAACTCCCGCCGGGCGCGGTGATGTCGATGGAAGGACCGAAGTTGGAATACGGCGCGCGGGTCCGGGTGATCGTGCTGGCCGCTACGGAAACCACGCCGGCGTAGGCGGCGGGAAAACTGGGTGCGGCCGAGGCGTCATTGCCCGCCGACGCGACGACGATGACGCCCGCGTTGCGCACCTGGTCGAACGTATTCTGTTCGGCCTGGGACGAAAACGGTGATCCCAGGCTGAGATTGATGATGTCGGCGCGTTTGGCGGGCACCGTACCCGAGTCGTTGGACAGACCCGCAGCAAAGCGCACGCCCTGGATGACGTCATAGCTCGTGCCACCGTTCACGCCGAGTACGCGCACCGGCATGATGCGGGCGTTCCAGGCAATTCCCGCGACGCCGGCCGCATTGTCGGTGCGCGCGGCGATCGTGCCGGCGACATGGGTGCCATGGAACGTACTGGATCCTCCGAACGCCATATCGCCGCTGTCAGTCGGGTCTGCATCGATGCCGTCGTTGTCGCGGGCCCGTGAGGGATCGCGGATGAAATCGTAGCCGGCGACGAGTCCACCGATCAGATCCGGGTGATTGAGCAGCACGCCGGTGTCGACGACCGCCACGATGACGGCGTCGGAACCCTGCGTCAGATCCCATGCCAGCGGCAGGTTGATGTTGGGGTAGTGCCACTGATAGCGGTAGAACGTGTCGTTTGGCGCGCGATGTATGTGACGGAGGTAGTTTGGCTCCGCGGAGTGCACGGCTGGCAGGCGCGATGTCTGCGCGATGGCATCCAGTGTCCGCAGGCGCCGCGCGAGATGACGCGGCATCGACGTCGGACGGCGCCCCGCCGGGTTGGCACGGCTGCCATTGTTCATCGGATCGATTGCAAACAAAGCCAGTCCGTTCTTGCCTGCAATTCGGCGCATCCCGGGAATGGAAACGCGGGGACCCGCGACGATCATCTGATCTTCAACGAATTCGTCCGACGCTCGCGGCGCCAGCCCGGCGATGTTGATGGGGATGTTCTGGCCCACATTCAGCAGATAGTTCGTGGCGCCATTGGCGATGTCGAGACAGATGAAGTAATTGCCAGCGAGCAGTGGCGCCAGTGCGCCGGCGCCGCCGGCAACGACGGTCGCATCGACCAGCGTGCCGAGGGTATCGAGCAACGTCATGGTGATGGTGACGCTGGGATCGGTGACGGTAAGGAGGATCGACTCGGCGCCCGCCAGGCTGATCGTGTAGGTGTCGTTTGTGTCGCCACCGGCGCTCAGCGCGCCCGCGGCACCCTGGCCGGGCTGGTTTAGATAGCCGCCCAGACTCACCGGATTGGGCAGCAGCTGCGCCTCAACGATGCTGTTGTTGCGCAGCAGAGTGGCGCCGGGGTCGTTGACGTCGGAGTCGATGGCGCTGGATGGCAGAATTTGAACCCGGCCGGTCAGCGTGAAATTGCCACTCGCAGGCGTCACGTTCACCGTCGCGGCGCGGGTCGTACTCGCGCCAAGATCATCCGTCACTGTGAGCTGGGCGGGAAAGCTCCCGGGGCTGGTGTACACGTGACTCGCGCGACTGCCGACCGCACCTGCCGAACCGTCACCGAAATTCCACGCGTAGCGGGTGATCGTTCCGTCGCTGTCGTGCGAACTGGTGGCGTCGAAGGTGACGGTGAGCGGCGCTGCGCCGTCGGTGGGTGTGACCGTCAATCCAGGCTGGGGTGGGCTGTTCGCCACGGCCGCCGCGCCCCCACCGGATCCGCCGCCACCACAGGCGCCGACGAGCGTGACGGATAGCGCGAATACGCTGAGGCGGATGCAGCTACGGGACGGCATGGTCGGGGATTCTGGCACGTGCCCGTCGAGCGCGGCGTGCGCAGTCGGCAGGCGAATGTAAACGCCTTAGGGGCGCGCTGCTACAGGGTTGGCGGCGGCATCGACACGAGCGCAACCCCCGTATGGGACGGGGCGTTGTGCCAGGCGGGGGTCAATCGGACCAAAGAGGCGCGGGTGCTACCGGGCAGGGCCCAACCCGCATCATCGACCCGCAGCGTCGACTAGCCTCCTCGGCAGGGAACCAGGGCGAATGCCCTGGCACGCGGGAGAAAAAGGCGTGTCGCCGGCGGCAGCCGGCGAAGACAACTTCTCTTCTGGGGGAAGGACACTTGAAAGGGAGGACTGCATCACGAAGTTGTACGCACGCCGGAAATCAAGTCGCCTTCATTATGTACAGTACAAGCGTACTGTCAATACCCTACGTACAGATTTTGTACAGCTATTTTGCGACGGACACTGGACGGGTTTGGAT
>JAQBCT010000310.1:0-7088 GCA_032124855.1 Gammaproteobacteria bacterium | reverse complement strand
CCACACCGTGCCGCCGCTGGTGTTGTCGAGACCTGTGTCGGTCACGTCGTCGGTGGTCAGATCCTTGATGAAAATCCGATATCGTTCCGAACCATCGTTGTTGACACTGTAGGCAACCAGTCGCCCGTCGGGACTGATATCGATGTCACCCAGGCTGAAGTAGTCGTGCCCCGCGGCGAGACTCGGCTCGTCGATGATGATCCGGCACGAGTCGGGATGTCCCACCGGCCAGCGGCTCCACACGCGATACTGCGCATCAACAGCGTAAGCCCACTGATACTCCCAGTCACCGTCGCGCCACGGAACCGCCGCTTCGTCGGGTTGTTGGCGGGCTTTAATCTCATCGAACAGGGTGTCGATCAATGGCTGAGAGGGGGCCATGATGGCGTCGAAGTACACGTTCTCGCGCTGCAGATAGTCGAGAATCTGCGGGTCTTCGACGTCGGGATAACCCGGGTCCTTCAACCAGTGATAGTCATCGGTGAGCGCAACGCCGTGGTGTGTGACCGTATGCGGCACGACGGCAGCAACAGGCGGTGACGGCCCATCGGTCATGCTGACGCCTGTGCCTGCCGCCACGCGGAGCAGATTCAGTCCGGCAGCCCCAACACCCGCTTGGCAACGATGTTGCGCTGGATCTCGTTCGAGCCGGAGTAGATCGATGCGGCGCGCTCACCGAGATAGGAGCGCATGCCCTCGATCTCATCCTCGCTGAACGTATCACCGCTCCAGCCGATGCCCTGGTAGCCGCGGATTTTCACCAGCAAGGCCGAGCGCTGCTGTTGAAGCTCCGTGCCATACATTTTGAAGATCGAGGTGGCGGGTCCGGGCGTGTCGCCGCTCGACTCCTCCACCGTACGCCGCTGGGTCAGCCGAAACGCGCGTGAATTCATCGCATGACCAATGACTTCCGCGCGCAGCGCCGGCTCTTTCAGCCGGCCTTTTTCCTGTCCGATGTAGGTCTGGGCGACCTCGGCGAGACCCGGTCCGGGGTCGCGCGGTCCGCCGCCGACGAGCGCCGACATGCCGGAGCGTTCGTGTTGCAGCAATCGCTTGCCCACTGTCCAGCCTTTGTTCGCCTCGCCGATCAGATCTTCTTTCTTCGCAATCGCGTTGTCGAAGAACGTTTCACAGAACGGCGAGGTGCCGCTGATCAGGCGAATCGGCTTCACTGTAACGCCGCTCTGATGCATCGTTAGCAGGACAAAGCTGATGCCGTCGTGCTTGGGCACATCGGGGTTTGTGCGCACCAGTGCGAACATCCAGTCGGCGTACTGCGCCCCTGATGTCCAGATCTTCTGACCATTGATCAGAAAGTGATCGCCCTTGTCCTGCGCACGTGTGCGCAGGCTCGCCAGGTCTGAACCCGCGCCGGGTTCGCTGTAGCCCTGACACCATGCGACCTCACCGCGCACGATCGGCGGCAGGTGGCGTTGCTTCTGATCCTCGGCGCCCAGCTCCAGCAGCGTCGGTCCGATCATCGACGTACCCATTCCCATCAATGGGGGGCGTGCCTCGATGCGGCGCATCTCTTCGATCAGCACGACGTATTCTTCCTTGCCGAGACCGCCGCCACCGTAGGCCTTCGGCCACATCGGTGCGGTCCACCCGCGTTCGACCATCACGGCTAACCATTGGCGCGTATCCGTGTCCTCGATTTTGATCTTGGTGCTGCCCGTGGGAATCTGCCCCGGGCCACGTGCGCCGGCCGGACAGTTCTGTGCAAGCCAGGCGCGGGTATCTGCGCGGAAAGCGTCGAGTGTCGTCATTATTCTAGTTCCCCCTAAGTGGGCCCAAGCATCCGGGAACGGCCCAAAAAACTCAAGCCGCGGGGTATCATCGACGCTCGTGTGATAGTCGTTCGCGCGATCCATCGAGGCAGACAATGTTCGAAGATGCACCCACGGACCGTTCGCTCGCCGATCCGCTGCCCGAAGATCCACTGCCCACGCTTGCGCGCTGGTTCGACGAGGCGCAGACAAGCGCACTCAACAATCCAAGTGCACTGATCGTCGCGACAACCGATTCCAACGGTCGCGCCAGAGCGCGCACCGTTCTGTGTCGCGGCATCGATGCGCGGCGCGGTGCGCTCGTCTTTTACACCAATCGCCACAGTGCCAAGGGCAACCAGCTGGCCACGCATCCGTATGCCAGTGCAGTGTTCTATTGGGATCCGCTTGCCAGGCAGGTCTGTGCATCGGGTCGAATCGAATTTACCAGCGAGGCTGAATCGGAGGCGTACTGGGCGACGCGACCGAGGCTGTCGCAACTGGCCGCGCGCGGCAGTCGCCAGAGCCAGCCCATCGCGTCGCGCGCTGCGCTGCTGTCGCAGATCGACGCGGAAGCGGAATCGTTCGGTGGCCTCGAAGGCCAGATCCCAGTACCGCGCCCGACACACTGGGGTGGGTATCGATTGATCATGGACCGGCTGGAACTGTGGGTGGGTTCCACCGGCCGCGCCCACGATCGCGGCGTGTGGTTTCGCGACGATGAAGGCGCAGCGTGGCGTCACGACCGATTACAGCCCTGAATCTGGCATCAGCCGCGCAACTGGGGAGATCGTATGGAACATCGGCGCGTCGGACGTTCAGGGCTGAAGGTGTCTGCCGTGGGCATCGGCTGCAACAACTTCGGTGGGCGCATTGACGCGGCGGCGACGCAGGCGGTGGTGGATGCGGCAATCGAGCAGGGCATCACCCTGTTCGACACGGCCGATGTCTACGGCAACCAGCAATCCGAAGTGCTGCTCGGCGCCGCGCTTGGATCGCGTCGTCAGCAGGTAATCATCGCCACGAAGTTCGCCATGCCCATGGGGATGACCGTGCATGATCGTGGTGGTTCGCGGCGCTACCTCATGGCTGCGGCTGAGGCGAGTCTGCGCCGGCTCGGTACGGACTACATCGACCTCTACCAGATGCACGCCCCCGATCCGGATACGCCGATCGACGAGACCCTCGCGGCGCTCGACGATCTCGTGCGCCACGGCAAGGTGCGCTACATCGGCTGCTCCAATTTTCTGGGCTGGCAGATCGCCGATGCCGACTGGACTGCCCGCGCACATGGCGGCACGCCGTTCGTTTCGGCGCAGAACCAGTACAGCCTGCTCGACCGCGGCGCGGAGACTGAAGTGCTGGGCAGTTGCGAGCACTTCGGTCTGGGCATGCTCCCGTATTTCCCGCTGGCAAGCGGCATGCTGACCGGCAAGTACCGTCGCAACGAGGCGCCGCCCGCCGGTACCCGTCTGGCCAACGTCGGCCGGCTGGCGGAGCGTGCGTTGAACGATCGCAATTTCGACAAGGTCGACGCGCTGACCGCATTCGCCGGCGAGCGGGGCCACAGCCTGCTCGATCTCGCCTTCGGCTGGCTGCTGAGCAAACCTGTGATCGCCAGCGTAATTGCGGGTGCGACCTCGGCTGAGCAGGTACAGGCCAACGTGGCGGCGTCGCAGTGGCGCCTCGACGCGGCGGAGATGAGCGCGGTGGACAGCGCCACCAAGCGCTGATGTGCGGTCGCCTGAATGTCAGCTCGGGCCCGCTGACGCTGCTGTTCATGGATATGGTCTCGCAGCCGTATCCCGAGGCTGATCGATACAACGTCGCGCCGACCGCACAGGTTCCCGTGTTGCGAAGCGGAGCCGACCCTCACCTGGAAGTGACCAGCATGCGCTGGTGGCTCACGCCGTATTGGTCGAAGGAGGTGTCCACGAAGTACAGCATGTTCAACGCGAAGTCGGAGACCATTGCCACGAGCCGCGCCTTCAAGGATCCGTTTGCGCGTCGCCGGTGCCTCGTCCCGATTGCGGGTTTCTACGAGTGGGCGAAGCAAGGGGATCGGAAACTGCCTTACTACATCCGGCCCCAGGCGGACGATGGCCTGTTGCTGGCGGGGTTGTGGGATCGCTGGCGCGGGGCCGATGCGAGCGTTGAGAGTTTCACGATCGTTACCGCAGCAGCCCACGCTGATCTGGCTTTCGTGCATCGCCGGCAACCCGTGATGCTCTCGCGCGAGCAAGCGCGTCAATGGATCGACCCGGAGGCCGACACCGAGGTGCTGCAAGCGACGCTGCTGGTGCCTGGTCTACCCGTGGCATTGAGCGTCGTGCCCGTGAGCACCTATGTGAGCAATGCGCGCAATGCCGGGCCGCGCTGCATTGAGCCGATCGGGCGCGTCATCGACATCGCAGCGGCGCCCGCCACATGAAGCAGTGGATCGCCGTCGCTGCCGCGTTACTGCATGCCAGTGCCGCATGCGCATGGGAGCTGGACACGCGTGCCAAGTTGTTTGGCACCGGCAAGTGGTTACCCGAAGACGATCTGCAACGTGCGCTGGATGGCTCGCCGGCCTACGACGGCAGTGCAGATCTGCGCACGATGTTTCGTCACAGTGTGGGTGAATGGCGGCTGATCGTGGATCACACGCTGCTGTACGAAGGGGGCGATACCTACGCCTTCGAAAATGCGCCTGAGGATACGCTGGATCAGACGCCGCGCAGCGATGCACGCCGCTACGTCGATCTCACCTGGAAACTGGAAGACGGAGACAAACAACAGCTGCTGCACCGCTTCGATCGATTGGCCCTGGAATATCGCGCCGAGCGTTGGGGCGCCACCGTCGGGCGTATGGCGGTCAGCTGGGGCAGCGGCATCGTCTTTCAGGCGATCGATCTGTTTGCGCCGTTCGCGCCCACCGCGGTGGATCGCGACTACAAGAATGGCGAGGACCTGATCATGGTGGACGGACTGCTCGAGGGCGGCGGCGACTGGCAGCTGCTCGGCGTACTGCGCCGCAACGACGACGAACAACGCTCAGGGTCGGTGGATTCATTCGGCGCGAAATGGCACGCAAGCGCAGGTGAGACTGAATTCGAACTACTCGCGGGTCGTCATTACCGGGATGCGATCCTCGGAGGCAGTGTGCGTCACGCGCTGGGTAGCGCGCTGGTGCGCGGCGACTGGCTGATCTCAGATGTGCATGACGGCGGTGTGGAAGTCTCGGGACTCGTCAACATCGATTACAGCTTCGTGGCGTTCGAGCGTAACTGGTACGTATTCGCGGAGTATTTTCACAGCGGCTTCGGCTCGAATCAGCATCCCATCGATGCGAGTGAGCTGCCACAAGATCTCGCCGTGCGTCTGCAACGCGGCGAAGTGTTCACCGTCATGCAGGACTACATCGCCCTGGGCGCTCAGCTCGAGTGGCATCCGCTGCTCTCGCACACCGCAACGCTGATCACCAATCTGCACGACCAGTCGAGCCTGTTGCAGACACAGCTCAGTTATAACGCGAGCGACTCACAGCGGATCGAACTCGGCGTGGTGGTGAACTTCGGCGACAAGGGCGATGAATACGGCGCCATTCCGCTGGGCGCGCTGGCGCCTGGATACACCAGCGGCGGTGGTACGCAGCTGTATCTGCGCTGGACGTATTACTGGTAGTTCGATTTGCAGCTCAATCGATGACGCGCGCCTTGCCCGCTGCCTTCACTGCAGCATCGTGTGCTTTGCGCGCCTCAACCAATTCGGGTACGTAGCGATCGAGCTCCGCCAGACTCCAGGCGCCCTTGGCCTTCTGGAAGGATTTGATAATCGCCGGCTGCTGCATGATGCCAAGCGAACCGCGCGCGGCATGGAAGATCTGGCTGGATACGCCTGCTGATGCTTCGGAGGCGAGCCAGGCCACGATGGGCGCGATGTGCTGCGGTCCACCTGCCTCGAGCTCGTCGTCCTTCACTGTTTCACCACGCGCTTCACGCAGCGGGATGGTCATGCGCGTGAGCGCACCGGGTGAGATCGTATTCACTGTGCAGCCATACTTGGCGAGTTCCAGGGCCAATACGCGCGTGAATCCCGCAATGCCTGCTTTCGCGGCACCGTAGTTGGCCTGGCCGAAGTTGCCGAACAGTCCGGATACGCTGGAGAAGTTGATGATCCGGCAATTCGTGCGGTTCGCCTCGCGAATGTATTTGGCGAATGGCCGGGAACAGCAGTAGTGGCCCTTCAGATGGACAGCGAGCACGACGTCCCAGTCCGACTCTTCCATGTTGAAGATCGTTTTGTCACGCAGGATGCCTGCGTTGTTGACGAGAATATCCATGCCGCCGAAGGCTTCCCTTGCCGTCGCAAGCAGCGATTCGCCGCCTTTGACGTCAGCAACGGATGCGGTATTCGAAACGGCCTCACCGCCGGCTGCGCGGATCTCCTTGACCACATCGTCTGCAATCTTGCCGGTACCCGTGCCATCCGTATTGCCGCCCAGGTCGTTGACCACGACCTTCGCACCTTCACTCGCCATCAGCTTGGCGATTTCCGCGCCGATGCCGCGCCCGGCACCGGTAACTACTGCAATGCGTCCATCCAGTCTGCCCATATCTCCCCCCGGTTCAGTCGGTTAGCGCCTCACCACGGATCGGTGCGCGGTAGATCCTTGTCTGGATACTTGCCCAACTCCATGCGCGCCACGGTACGGCGATGTACCTCGTCGGGACCATCAGCCAGGCGCAGGGTGCGCATGCTGGCGTACATCTTGGCGAGCGGAAATACCTGTGAAACGCCAGCACCACCGTGGATCTGGATGGCGTCGTCGATCACCTTCAGCGCAATCGTTGGCACCGCCACTTTGATCTGTGCGATTTCGCTGCGGGATACTTTGTTGCCCACCGTATCCATCATCCAGGCGGCCTTCAGCGTCAACAGGCGGGCCATCTCGATGTTGATGCGCGCATCGGCAATCTTGTCGTAGTTGCCACCGAGATCGGCGATGGGTTTGCCGAACGCTTCACGGGATTGAGCGCGCCGGCACATCAGTTCCAGCGCCCGCTCCGCAACACCGATGGAGCGCATGCAGTGGTGAATGCGTCCTGGCCCGAGGCGGCCTTGCGCTATCTCGAAGCCGCGGCCGGAACCCAGCAGGATGTTGTCCTTCGGTACACGCACGTTGGTGAAGCGCACGTGGCCGTGACCATGCGGCGCGTCGTCGTAGCCGAATACAGTCTGCATCTTGATGATCTCGATGCCCTTGGTATCGCGCGGCACGAGAATCTGCGACTGGCGCGAGTGACGCGGCGCATCAGGTTCTGTCACACACATCAC
>JAQBCT010000309.1:0-15305 GCA_032124855.1 Gammaproteobacteria bacterium | reverse complement strand
GGTTTCGTGACCATCAACATGGGTGCGCCGGGAGTTGTACCCCAGCCGATCATGCGACCTTTGTCTTCCATCATGCGTTTGCCGCCGATCTCGGCGAACAGCGCATCGTAAAACGCGGCCGCCTTGTCCAGGTCGTTGGTGCCAAGGGTTACGTAGCCAATCATCATGAATATCCTGCGTCGAGTTTCATTGCGTGCGGGATTGTAATTCAGCCTCGGAATCGATGCGCGGCAGACGACGAAAAATCCGGCGCAGCAGCAGAAGGCTGGCGACCGTCAACAGCGCAGAGAGAAGAAAAGCGGCACCTGGAAAGTGGATCGGGCTGGCGCCACCGCTGAAATAGCCAAATGCCTGCGTCATCAGCGGGGGTCCAATCACCGCAGTCATGGCATTGGTGCTGGCAATGGCTCCCTGCAGTTCGCCCTGCGTGCTGGCGGTCATTCGCGCCGTCATCAAGCCCTGCAGCGCCGGCATGGTGAATCCCGACAGCGCGCCCGGAATCATCACCACATACATCATCCAGCCAAGCGGCGCGAAGGCATAACCGAAGTAGCTCAGTGTGGCGAAGCTGAGCCCCAGATACGCCGCCGCCGATTCGCCCACGCGGGGAATGACGATTCGCGTGAGGAATCCCTGCACCAGGACCATCAGCACACCCATATATCCCAACGAATAGCCGATCTCCCGCGGCGTCCACTCGAATTGCTCCATCGTGTAATACGACCAGATGGCCGGCATGACGAAATGCGCGAGGTTGTACAGAAACACGGCCATGACGATGCCCAGCACCACCGGTGCGGCACGCAGCTGCGTCAATGCGCCCAATGGATTGGCGCGGGCAATTTCGAAGCGCCGCCGCCGCTCGACTGGGAGCGTTTCCGGCAGGACGAACAGCGCCACGAGAAAATTGGCGAATCCCAGCGCGCTGGCTGCATAGAACGGCGCCCGCGAACCGTAGTCTCCCAGCAACCCGCCGAGCACAGGTCCCACGATGAAGCCGACGCCGAAGGCTGCACCCAGCAAGCCAAAATTCTGCCCCCGCCGTTCCGGCGCGCTGATGTCGGCGATGTAGGCGTTGGCGATGCTGTTGGTCGATGCTGCGATGCCCGCCACGAGACGCCCGGCAAACAGCCAACCCAGGGTCGGCGCCCAGCCCATCACCAGATAGTCGATGGAGAACGCCACCAGCGATACCAGCAGCACCCGTCGCCGTCCGAAGCGGTCGCTGAGGTTGCCGAGCACGGGGGCGAAGAAGAATTGCATGATCGCGTACGCGAACATCAGCCAGCCGCCATACAGGGCTGCATCGGCAAGACCCTGCCCGGTCACTTCCATGACCAGCCCCGGCATCACCGGCATGATGATGCCGAACCCGATCGAATTCAGAAGCACCGTAGCCACGATGATGAGCAGCGCTCGCTTGGGCGTCTGATCCGTCGCCATGACCACCTCCTGAAATGGGGACAACCTTCTACCCGCTCAGGGGCAGCCGCGCAACGCAGCCAGGACGACGATGACGCGCCCAACGGCAACACGTGTACACTGCGCGCCCGTTGTACCCCTCTCGCGAACCTCTCGCACAATGGATCCCACCACCTCCCTCGACGCAGCCAAGGAACTGCTGCGCACTTTCGGCGTTGTGCTCGCGGGCGGCACGCTGGGGGGCGTCATCGCAAAATATCTGAAGGTGCCCGATGTGGCTGTATACCTGCTGGTCGGGATCGTCCTGGGTCCGCAGGTCATCCACGCCATCGATATCGGTGCCGGCACCAGCCTCAATCAGGTGGTGCTGATATTTGGCGCCTGCTACATCCTCTTCGATGGCGGCGCGTCGTTGCGCTTCGTGGTGCTGCGCGAAGTGTGGTTGACCATCGTCCTCATCAGCACCGCTGGCGTGCTGATTACTGCAACGATCACGGCTGCCGCTGCGTACTGGTTTATTGGTCTGCCTGTGCTGGTCGCCGCCTTGCTGGGCGCGGCCCTTTCATCAACGGACCCCGCCACACTGGTGCCAATCTTCAAGCAGATCCACATCCGCGATCGCGTTGCGCAGACCATCATGTCCGAGAGCGCATTCAACGACGCCACCGGAGCCATCCTCACGTTCACCGCGCTTGCACTGGCTATGGGTCACGGCGAGATATCTGTTGGCGGCACCCTACAGGAGCTGCTCAAACAGGCCAGCCTGGGCATCGTCATCGGCGCAGTCGTCGGTGCGACCGCATCACTGCTGCTCGCGCACGAACGCTACGCGTTCCTCGGCGAATTCGGGCCTATCGTGACTTTGATGGCCGTGGCCGGCGCCTATATTGCGGCCGATCAATATCACGCTTCAGGGTTCATGGCGGTGTTCATCTTCGGCATGATCATCGGTAACAAAGAGTCCTTCGGGCTGGTTATGCATGAGGACGAAGCGCAGAAGATGAATCACTTCGTCGGCGAGATGGCACTCATCATGCGTCTCATGATTTTCGTGTTTCTCGGTTCGCAGGTTAACTTCTCGCTGATCGCAAAATACTGGGCACCGGGCATTGCTTTGGTGTTGCTGCTGATGTTCGTGGCCCGGCCGCTAACAGTATTTCTATGTACCTGGCCGGATCGGCGCGCCGACTGGAGTTTCAAAGAGCAATTGTTCATGTGCTGGACGCGCGAGACAGGCGTCATTCCGGCCGCACTGGCCGGCATGCTTGTCGGGCTTGGCGCACCCGGCGCCGAAATCATCGCCTCGATCACCTTCATCGCCATTCTCATGACTATCCTCATCCAGGCAACCACCACGCGGTGGTTCGCGGGTCGGCTCGGCCTGCTGGTTGACGACGCCCCAAGCTGAGACAGCCGCGGGCCGGCGAGTTTGCGTCACCGCACCTAGGCGCTTAGGCTCGGGGTCGACTGCACCACAAAAAACAACAATCTCATGACCGTTCTTCGCGCGTGCGGAACGCTAAAAGCTTTGCGGGCGGTGTGTGGTGTCGCGCTGGCGGTTGTTGCGTCTCCTGCCGGGGCGGCCGCACTGAACCACATGCCGTTCACTGAGCGATTTTCAACTCTGCTGTTCGGCGAGGCCGACTATGTCGAGACCCAGCTCAACAATCCGGACGGGCTCAACTTCGGGCAGGTGGTGGCCCAGATCACCGCCAGAGTCACGGATCGGATGATGGTGTTTTCCGAGATGACAGCCACCGCGCGCAAGAACCAGGGCGAAGATTTCGAAGTCGAACGATTTATCATCGGCTACGACTTCTCCGATCAATTCAAATTGTCAGTGGGGCGCTATCACACGCCGTTGGGCTACTGGAATGCTGCCTTCCATCACGGCAGCTGGCTGCAAACGACGGTCAGTCGACCGCAGACCGTCAAATTCGGCAGCTATGTCATCCCCATCCACTTTGTCGGCGCCCTGCTCGAAGGCAAAGTCGGTGAATCCGATTTTGGCTATCGCGTTGGCGTCGGCAATGGGCGATCGAAGGAAATCAACGACCCGAGGGAGTTGGTGGGCGACAACGACAACGGCGAGCTCGCGGGGCTCCTCACCGCCAACTACCGTCCCTCGGGGCGGTTACTCGATACGGGCGTCAGTGTTTTCGTCGATCGGGTCGATCCCGATGACGGCCCCGAGGTGAATGAGGTGATCGCCAGCGCCTATGGCGCGCTGCAAGGCGAGACACCCGAAGTGATCGTGGCGTATACCTACTCCAACCACGAGCGACGTGAAGGATCCGGCCCCGATGGCTCGCTGCACTCCATCTACGGCCAATTCGCGTATCGGCTGCCCGGCCGGGCAGATCACTTCAAGCCCTACGTGCGCGCCGAGCGCCTCGATGTGGACGACGACGACCCGCTGCTGGGCAATAGGGGCCTCGACTACGACGGCGTCTCCGCCGGCGTGCGCTGGGATTTCGCACGTTTCGCCGCGCTCAAGGCCGAAGTGCGGCGCGAACAATTCAACAAGGGCAGCGACGATGCCAGCTTCTGGTTGCAGTTTTCGTTCGTATTCGACGTAAATCATCGCTTGATGATGAATCAATCCCTGCCGGAATCGACGCTGGACAACCCCGCGTTCGAGATACGCCAATGAGACGCGTCCGCCACTTCATCACAGCAGCAGTGTGGGCGTGCTGCGTGCTCTTCGCGCCGGGCGCGGCCGCGGAGGGCGCCACCGCGGTTGCAATCGTGGTGCATGCCGACACCAATGTGGAAAACCTGACCCTGGATCAGTTGCGGCGGATCTTTCTGGCAGAGCAACAATTCTGGCCGGATAACTCGCGCATCACGCTGCTCGTGCGCGCACCGGGGGCGGTTGAACGGGAACTGGTGCTTGATCGCATTTACCGGATGAACGAGAGCCTGTTCCGGCAGTACTGGATCGCAAAGATGTTCCGCGCCGAAGTGGCGTCCGGACCGAAGATCGTATTCAGCTCAAACATGGCCCTGGAACTGGTCACCGCGATCCCGGGATCCATCACCTTCATGAACGCCGCAGACGTCGATGACAGCGCCAAGGTCATTCGCATCGACGGCATGCTACCCAGCGAAGCGGGCTACCCGTTGCGCTGAGTCGGGTGTCGCAAGGCAACCGACGCGCGGCATCAGTTCGAAGCATCCAGATCGTGCGTTTGCTTGTATTCATCGATCAGCGCCAGCGTCTGTTCATAGAACACCACCAGTTCGGCCTCCGAACGTGTCACATCAGCGACGAACCGCGCCGCGTAGAAAATCGTCAATTCCAGCGTTTCATCATTCAAACTGGCGGGCGCGAGCAGCACGCGGCTCTCCGTGCGGTAGGAATCCTCGAAGCGCAGCTGCATGCCATACGTCAGAGACAGCGCGGAAACCAGTTCGAAGTTCATCCGGCCCAATCCGCCGGTGGCGAGCGCGGTCTGCCACGCGCTGCTGAAGAATGCAGGCGGCTCCAGCGCTGCCATCACATCGCGGAATTCTTTCACCGACCGACGCTGGGTATCCTCGCTCTGCTGGCGCAGCACCTGCTCCAGGCCACGGTGATAGGCACTCACATCTTCGAGGCGCAATTTGTTGGTGCGAAGCTCTCGCTCGAAGCTGGCAATCGAGCGACTGACCAGGGCTTCGATTTCCTGATCCTCCTTCCATTGATCCAGCCCCAGCGCCAGCAGGATGCTGAATACGATCAGCACCGATTCGAACAGCGCGCGGGGTAGCCAGACGTGAAAGTCGGTCATAGCGGGGTCGCAGTGGAGTTGTTTCGATCATAGCGGCCCGCGTTGCCCCAGTCTTGCAGGCCACGGCTCCGCCGTTTGCCATCGCTATATCTGCACGACGCCGGCCCCACCTGCTGTTCAAGATAGTCCAGGATCTGCGGCAGCGTCTCAGTTCTCGCCCGCTCCTCGGCCGTTTAATCCGGAGTTTCACCCCACACGAAACGTCGAATGGCGAGCGGATCGGACGAATCGGCCAGCGTCACCAAATCGTCGATCAGCACCGGGATGCGTTGCACCGGACTCAGCTCACTGAATCGATCACCGCCATAAGAGGGTGTGATCGATTCAGTCTGGTGCGCGATGTCTTTCAACTAGGACGAAAGGTAGCTACCCACAGACGCACCGGGTCGGGCTGCATGGAACTGCGGGATGTTTGACGTAGTCAACTACGGCGCGAGGTCGCTGCGCTGGCAATTTTTGCTGCACTGCGGCACGCTACACGCCTTCGCCCACCACGGATCGGTTATGAAGCTTCTGTACAACATCCTGCGCGCCCTCGTCGCTGTCATTGTCATCATCGTCGGGCTGCAGATGTTTGCATCCGAAACGGGCGAAGTGGCGGTAATTACCACGTATGACGCTCTAAAAGACCCGCAACGCACCCGCGTCTGGGTCGTCGATCGGGACGGCCAACAGTGGCTGCGCGCCGGCTCGGATCAGGCGGGCTGGTTCAAACGCATGCTGGCGTCGCCGCAAATCGAACTGGAACGCAACGGCGTCGACGCGCCCTATACCATCGTCGCCTCCCCCGATGACACCGCCGCCATCAACGCCTTGATGTCGGACAAATACGGCTGGGCAGATGCCTATGTCGGCATGCTGTTTTCGCGCGATCACGCCGTCGCCATCCGGCTTGAGCCGACTCAGCCAGCGTCGTAGAGCGCACTTTTCGGTCCTGCGACGCCGCAATTTCCATTTTTTTGACGACGCCAGCGTGCGATCCCGTCCCGACGCAGCATCCGCGCACCATTGGGAATCCCTTATATTTACTGGCCTGCAGGACGGATTCACACCATTTTGCTGCACTGCAAAATAAATTGTTGACGACCGTTTGGTTCAGCTGTATTGTGCGCCCTGTTTACTGCACCGCACCATTAACAGGAGCCCAACATGAGTGTCATAGAACGTAGCCAGTCCTTTGTAAAAGAAATCAACGAGCTGAACGTCGGCGCCGTCTCGAAGTATTTCGACATCCAGCGCACCGCGCTCGAGCAATTCGTTGAAGCCAACAAGCAGCGTTTTGCTGCACTGCGCGAAGTGAAAGGTCTCGAGGACGTGGTATCGGCCCAGCGCGAATACTATTCCGCTGTTCAGAAGAACGTGACCGACAACATCAAGAAGCAGGTCGAGCTGGTCCGCGACAACGCCACGACCACCGGCAAGCTGGTGCGCGTACTGTTCAACCGCGAAGACGCCGGCCAGAGCCCCACCGCTCAGGTCTAGTCGATTCGGCGCGATTGGGTTCGAGCCACGGCGGGCGGAGCAATCCTCCCGCCGTTTTTATTGGTGGCGTCACCGCAGCTCGCTATTCGGCGGCTCGCGGGTAACCGGCCGCCGGGTTAGGCTGGCCACACCGGTGAGTCGGCGCCGGATAGAACGCGAATAGGGAGCGCACGACCATGCAACAACTCAGTGGGATGGATGCTTCGTTTCTGTATTTCGAAACGCCACGCACGCCGATGCATATCGGCAGCATCCAGATTTACGACCAGAGTTCACTGCCGGGCGGCGTTCAGGGATTCAAAGACATCCTGCGCCACATCGAAGCGCGGCTGCACGGCGCACGCACGTTCCGACAGAAGCTGGTGAATGTGCCATTCGGCCTGGACCATCCGTACTGGATCGAAGACAACGATTTCGATCTCGAATTTCACGTTCGCCACATCCGCCTGCCGCAGCCCGGCGATTGGCGGCAGTTGTGCATCCAGGCCGCACGCCTGCATTCGCGGCCACTGGATCTGTCCAAGCCACTTTGGGAATTCACTGTGGTTGAGGGTCTCGACGGCATCGAAGGCCTGCCGAAGGGTTGTTACGCAATCGTCACCAAGGTGCACCACGCGTGTATCGACGGTGTCTCCGGCGTCGACATGATCGAAGCCATCCATGATCTCGATCCCAATGAACCACACATTCGTCCATCGCAGCGGCCCTGGCGCGGCGAAGATGAACCCAATCCGATGGAGCTGCTGGCACGCGCAACGATCAACACCGCGCTGCAACCTTTTCGCTTCGCCGAAGTTGCCGCCCGTTCCATTCCGGCCATCGGTCGATTCACACAAGGGGTCGCGCAACGCCGCTTCGGTGCTGCCAAGCCGGTGCCGCGCACGCGCTTCAATGGCACTGTCACGGCGCACCGCGTGGTGGAGGGCTGCAGCTTCGATCTGAAAGAAGTGCGCGCGATCAAATCGGCCGTTACAGGCGCCACGATAAATGATGTGGTACTGACGATCTGCGGCGGCGCCTTGCGCGCCTATCTGCAGTCGAAGAACGAGCTGCCGGAGCAGTCGATGATCGCCATGGCACCGATTTCGGTGCGAAGCACTGATCAGAAGGGCGCGCTGGGCAATCAGGTATCCGCCATGAGCGTTGCCATCGGCACGCATATCGCCGATCCGCTGGAGCGACTGAACGCCGTGCATGCAGACGCCATGGCCTCCAAGGAAATGACCAGCGCAGTAGGTGCCAAGATGCTCACCGACTACTCGCAGTTCATTCCATCGACGACGGCGGCCCTGGCGGCACGGCTCTACACCAATCTGGGCATGGCGAATCGCACGAACCCGATATTCAACTGTGTCATCACCAACGTCCCTGGACCGCAGGTGCCGCTGTATTGCGCCGGCGCGAAGCTGGTGCGTCACCACGGCCTCGGGCCGCTATTCGACGGGATGGGGCTCATATTTCCGGTGCTGAGCTACTGCGGCCGCATCACGATTTCGGTGACATCCTGCCGCGAGATGCTGCCCGACCCGGAATTCTTCGCGCAGTGCATCCAGACGAGCTTCGACGATTTGAAGGCGGCCACACCGCCTAAGCAGCCCGCGCGCGCGTAAGCGGCGCTATCGCAACGCCACCCAGCCGATTCCTTCGCCCTGGGTGGCGTACATCACGTTTGGCAGACGCTTCGCCACTTCGGCAAAGCTCTGCGCAATGCATGCGGCGGAATTGTTCTGTTCACTGATGTGGCCGACGATGACGTGCCGCATGGCGTCTGATCCGATTTCCTCCAGCAGCGCCACTGTCTGCTCGTTAGACAGATGGCCCAACGAACTCGCAATGCGGCGCTTGAGGTGCGCGGGATAGCCGCCATCGCGCAACATGGCCGGATCATGGTTGGCCTCCACCAGCAGGGCATCGCATGTGCGATACGCGTCTGCGACGTGCCGCGTCACATGCCCGAGGTCCGTCAGCACGCCAAATCGCACACCCCCTGCCTCCAGCACGAATTGAGTGGGTTCACGCGCATCGTGCGGCACCGGTACCGGTGTCACCGCCACACCCTCCACCGAAAAACACTCGTCCGCGTTGAAGGTACGCAGCTCCAGATCATCCAGTGCGGTCATGCCGCGGCGCGTGCCGTGCGACAGATAGACCGGCAAATGGAATTGCCGTGCCAATGGGGCGACGCCGGAAATGTGATCGGCGTGTTCGTGGGTCACCAGGATGGCGCATAGATCGGCAGGTGTAAGTCCCAGCCGGGCCAGGCGCAGCCGCGCCTGTTTCACAGTGAACCCGCAGTCCACCAGCACGTGCACGCCGTCGAATGAAATGACTGTGCCGTTGCCACGACTGCCGCTGCCCAGCGAAGCGAATGCCGGGCCTCGCGCTGGTGCGAGTGCTATTGGCAGCTGCGCCACATCGGACACTCGTGGCCTGTAACAGTCAATTTGAGAGTGGTGGCGTGATGTATCGGACGCGAGGGCAAGGCGCACCGACGAGCAGTGGCAGGCACCACGCGAGGAGGTGCAACGCCGTCCTCGTGTTCGAGGCGCGCGCCAGCGCTATCAAATTGGCTGTTACAGGCCACTACGCAGCAAACTCGCGGATCATGATCAGAATCTGCTCGGCCAGCTCGGCGTTCAGACGCGCACCCGTGCCGTCGAACAGCGTCACCTGATAACCCGGCTTGCCCGGCAGCATGCGGATCTCGACCGGTTGCTTGTGATCGGAGTGCATCCAGCGTGTGAAAATGCCTGGCTGCTTTTCCTGATTCAGCACTCGCTCGGAAACCGTCACGTAGAAGATCGCGCCGCTGCGGTCCATATCGGTGATGGGAATCTGGGCCTCATCGAGTGCCTGGTTGACCGTGGCCCACGCGCGATCGAAGTCCAGATTCAGATGCAGCACCGGTAGATTCTGCGCGTCGCTTTCGATCGTCGCCTTATTCTGCGTGCTGATGTTGCGCGCGACGTACGACACGGTGCCATCTGCCACATTCGCCGCCACGTACGCACCCAGTTCGTTGAGCAGCTTGGTTTCGATATCGAGTTCATCCGACTGACCCGGTAGCGTGTCGAGCAACGGTATCGATTTTGAGTCGTTCTGATAGCGCAAATGGATCTCTGAGCTGCGATCCCGGATACCCTGCTCGATCAGAACTTGCACACGGTCGTCGCCGGTGAGGATGGCCACCGCATCTTTGCCTTGGAGAATCGTCAGGCGCACCACGTCGCGGGCGGTGGCTCTATCGATTGCCAGCCAGGCCGTGTCCAGGCGTCCCGCTTCGGGTTGTTCCATGGCGATCGGCACGCCGTTGTCGGCAAAGAATTGTTTTACCTTCGGCCAGACGATAGCGGGTGGCTGTGAAATCAGCAGCCAGCGCGTGTCACCCAGTTTCTGGATCTTCACGCCCTCGCCTTCATCGCGGGCGTAGATGAGTTCAGGCGGCGGTACCTTCGCCGACAGATCGGCATGCCGCACAGTGGACGTAACCGGCGCAATCGGCATCGTGTCGACGATGGCAGCGCCGGTCAGGCCCTCGGGCACCTCCAGCGGCGGACCTTCAGCGGCCGTCAGATAGTCATCGCTTCGATCTACGATCCAGCCCTTGTCATCGTTGAGCCAGCTGCAGCCCGCCAGGCACAACGCCGCCAGCGTAAGCACAGTGCGGCGCATCACAGCGCACCCGCGGCGCGCAGACGCCGCTCGAGTTCGCCACGATGCGTCTGCGACAGCGGCAGCAACGGTAAGCGAATACCTGTGTCTATTCGGCCCATCAGATGCAGTGCCCACTTGGTTGGTTGCGGCGAACTTTCGACAAAGAGAATTTCGTGGATGGGCTGCAGGCGAGCGTCGAGTTCTGCGGCGCGCGATACATCACCATCGAGGAACGCGGCGACAAACTGCGCCATCTCCCCGGGCAGCACGTTTGCCGTCACAGAGATCGTGCCTCGCGCACCGCGCTGCATCATATCCAGCGTCTGCGCGTCTTCACCGGACAGCACGAAGAAATTCGCAGGACACCGCTCGCGGATTTCAGTGACCCGACGCGGATCGCCACAGGCTTCTTTGATCCCCACGATATTGTCGATCGCCGCAAGTCGGGCCACCGTATCGGCCTTCATGTCGCACGCGGTGCGTGCCGGCACGTTGTAGAGCACCTGCGGAATGTCCACCGCGGAAGCGATGGCTTTGTAGTGCTGGTACAGACCCTCCTGCGTAGGACGGTTGTAGTACGGCGTCACCAGCAGACACGCATCGGCCCCCACTTGCGCTGCCTCTCGCGTCCATTCGATGGCTTCTTTCGTCGAATTGGCACCGGTGCCGGCAACGACAGGAATCGCCTTGCCCACCCGTTGCACGGTGCGGCGAATCACTTCGAGATGTTCATCCACATCCAGCGTAGCCGATTCGCCGGTCGTACCCATCGGCACGATGCCATGCGTACCGGCCTCCAGATGCCAATCAATCAAGCGATCCAGCGCCGGCCAGTCGACCTCGCCCGACGCGGACATCGGCGTCACCAATGCAACTATGCTGCCTGACAGCATGTAACGGCCCGAGAAAAAAAGTGCGCTAAGGATACTGACGGGTCGCAGGCACCACAACAAAGCACGGTGTTCATCCGACGATGCGGCGAGCAGACGTCACGCCTTCTTGCGCAATACATACTCGAATCGGCCGTCGTGTTGCGTCGCGCTCAGCAGGCTATGGCCGCTTTGGCGCGCGAAGACTTCGAAATCGCGCACCGAGCCAGGATCTGTGGCGATGACGCGCAGCTGCGCACCCGCCGCCAACCCATTGAGTGCCTGCTTCGCCTTCAGCAGCGGCATGGGGCAATTCAGCCCCGAGGTGTCCAGCACGGTTTCCGTCTCGCTCATTGCCACTCCGGTCGGCGTCCTCAGTATCGCACGGCCCGCGCGGGGCGATGGCTGCCGCGGCCAGGGAACTAATCACGCGCTGCGCAACCACAGTTGCGCCTCCGGGCCAATCGTCCGTGGCCGAGGTAACCTCCTGTACAACTTGCGTATGATGCGACCATGCGAGCCCAGCTCTTCCAATGCCTGATGACTGTTGCGTGCCTGTGCCTGGGCAGCGCCACATGGGCCACCGTGAGCGACACCCTGCCGGAGCTCGGTGACGGGGCCTCAGGTGTGGTGTCGCTGGACCTGGAGCAGGAGATCGGCAAACAACTGTTGCGGCAGGTGAATGCCCAGGTTCCCACGGTGCGCGACCCGATCCTGAAGTACTACACCGAGTTGCAGCTCTACAGCCTTGCCGAGCATTCCGAACTTAAGCGCAAACAGCTGTTCCCCGTGCTGATCGATGCCCCGGAGATCAATGCATTTGCAGCACCTGGCGGCGTGGTCGGCATCAACCTGGGGTTGTATCTGGCGGCCGAGGACGTCGCCGAATATTCCGCGGTTTTGGCTCACGAGCTGGCGCATCTGAGCCAGCGGCATTTCGCACGGCAGGTCGAAATGCAGCAGAACAACATGCTGCCGTATCTGGCTGCGATGCTTGCCTCCATCGTCGTGGCGGCAACGGCGGGGGGCGATGCGGGGATGGCAGCCATCGCCACTACACAAGGTCTGGTTCAGGCGAATCAGCTGCAGTTCTCTCGAAGCCGCGAGGCGGAGGCGGACCGCATCGGTCTGACAACGCTGGCAGATGCCGATCTCGATCCAACCGCCATGGCACGCATGTTCGAGCGCATGCAGCGCGCCTATCGCTACAGCAGGCGGCCACCGGAATTCATGCTGACCCACCCTGTCACCGAGTCGCGCATTGCCGACGCTCGCAATCAGGCGGCCGGCTATCCGGCGCGCACGTACCCGGACAGCGATGAATATCAGCTGATGCGCGCCCGCGCGATGGTGCATTTCGCCACGAATCCGACGGTCGCCGTGCAGCAGTTCAGGGATCTGGTGAAGAAAACCAACGGTGCCGACTGGGCCTACTACGGCCTGATGCTGTCGTTATCGCTGGCGGGCGACCACGAAGCGGCACTGGACACCGGCAAACCGCTGTTTGCCAAACACCCGCGCTCCATCATCTATGCGGCCACGCAGGCAGAGCTGCTGATTGCTGCCGGACGCTTTCACGACGCCATGGAGATTCTGTCGTTTCAGCTCGTGCTGAATCCGGAGAACAAACCCTTGTCCATCTACTATGCCGAGGCGCTCAACGGTGCCAATCGACACCAGGACGCCGAAGCGGTGCTGCTCAAACAATCGGTGCGTTATCCAGACGACGTCGACATCTGGTACGAGCTGGCCGAAACGGCGGGGTTGGCTGGCGACATCGTGCAGGTACATCTGGCGCGCGCCGAGTACTTCGCGCGGGTCGGACGCCTGGAGCGCAGCATTCAGCATCTGGAATACGCGCGTGGCCTCATCAGCCCCACCAATTACCGCCTCACCGCGATGCTTGATCAGCGCATCCGCGACCTCACCGCTGAACTCGCCGAGATGCAGCGCGCGGGCTGAACCGACCCGCGCCGCGCAACGCCCTCAAGGCGCCTTCGGAAAATCCAGCATCCGCTGCAGCGGCACCATGGCGCGTCGACCCACGTCACGTTCGATGGTGATTTCATTCGCGCCACTCGACAACGCATCGTGCAGCACCTGTAGCTGGTTCATCGCCATCCAAGGGCAGTGCGCACAGCTGCGGCACGTCGCGCCGTCGCCGTGCGTCGGTGCTTCGATGAAGCGCTTGTTGGGCGCCTCTTTGCGCATCTGGTGAAAAATGCCGCGATCCGTCGCCACGATGAACAGCGGATGCGGCAATGTTCTGGCCGCTTTGATCAGGGCGCTCGTTGATCCCACCGCGTCGGCGATTTCGATCACGGAAGCGGGGCTCTCGGGGTGCACCAGCACACCCGCGTCGGGATAGATTGCCTTCAGATCCAGCAGGCCCTTGGCCTTGAATTCTTCGTGCACCACACACGCGCCGTTCCACAACACCATGTCGGCGCCGGTCTGCGTTTGGATGTAGTGACCCAGATAACGGTCCGGTGCCCAGAGAATCGTCTCACCGCGCGCCATGAGGTGCGAAACGATTGGCAGCGCGATACTCGACGTCACCACCCAGTCCGACAGTGCCTTCACGCGCGCCGAGGTATTGGCATACACCACCACGGTGCGATCGGCGTTCGCCTTGCAGAAGGCTTCAAACTCATCCGGGGGGCAGCCCAGGTCCAGTGAGCATTCGGCTTTCAACGTGGGCATCAGTACGCGTTTGTCGGACGACAGAATTTTCGCCGTCTCGCCCATGAAGCGTACCCCGGCCACCACGAGCGTCGTTGCTGGATGATCGCGACCGAAGCGCGCCATCTCCAGAGAGTCGGCCACGCACCCGCCGGTCTCTTGCGCGAGATCCTGAATGTCGCCATCCACGTAATAATGTGACACCAGCACAGCGCGCTCGCGCTGCAACAACGCGGCGATGGCGCGCTTCAGTTCGGTGCGTTGCGGCTCATCCACATCAGGCGGTTCGAACACCGGAACCTGGAGGCCCGATAATCTGTGGTCGGCCAAATTCATATGGAGTCCACTCACCGCTGCTTGCGGGGAGGCGATTCTACCATGTAGAAACACGCGACCCAGCGAGGTGCGCTATGCCCAGTATCTGTTTTCTTTCGAGCCGCGGCGGTGAACCGCGCAACGACAATCATGTGCGAATCCCCGCCGCATGGCAGGCCGCCGGATGGCAGGTCGTCCGCGCCGATCACAACGATGTGCATCTGCACCGCGGCGCGGTGTGTCTCGCGCGCGATGAGCAGCGCCTCGACGCATTCGATCTGATCTGGTTGGTGGGGCTGGGTGAGCGCGCGTCTTTTCTGGACCGGATGCAGCTGTTGCTTGGCATCGATGCGACGCGTTTCGTCAATGCACCGATTGCGCTGCTGACACAGCATGCCAAATACGCGCTGGCCACCGGCGCACTGGCTTCACATCACCCGGAGACTTTCGCCAGCAGCAATCCACACTGGTTGAACAGGGTCATCGCGCGTGGCGGGGACTGGATCGTCAAGCCGCCCGCGGCGAGTTTTGGCCGCGGCGTGTACCGCCTGACAAGCGCCGACCCCAACGTCGCCGTGATCCTGGATGCGCTGACGGGCCACGACGGTTCGCAGTTCTGCCTGCTGCAACGCTACATCCCTGAAATTGAATCCGGAGAAACGCGCGTCTTGCTCGCCGCCGGTGAAATTGTGGGCGCATACAAGCGCCACCCCGGCCCAGATCATCGTGCCAACCTCGCCGCCAATGGTCGCGCTGAAGCAACCATATTGTCCGCTGACGAGCACGCGCTGGCGCGCAAAGCAGCCGCCGCGTTGAAACAGCAGTGCGTGAACTTCGTTGCCGTGGATCTCGCCTATCCGTGGATCGTGGAGTACAACCTGGCCAATCCGGGCGGGCTCGCGACCATCGAATCGCTCACGGGTGTCGACCTGGCGCCCGCACTCGTTGACCGGCTGATCCGAGATTTCGAAGCGCGGCGTCTTTAGCGGATCACGGCGTGCCGCCGTCCACTCGAACCAGTGTTCCGGTCGTAAAACTGGCTGAATCACTGGCCAGATACAGCGCAGCGCCTACCACTTCGTTCGGCTCGCCACCACGCTGCAGCGCT
>JAQBCT010000308.1:0-6277 GCA_032124855.1 Gammaproteobacteria bacterium | reverse complement strand
CTGTTCGCGCTCACAGCGTATGCGTGGTTGTGGGGGAGGATGGCGGGCATCGCGCCCGATGATGCATACGGTGCGGCGAAACGTCACACCGCGGCATTCTTTTTCGCGCGTCTGCTGCCGCGCGCACTGGCGCTTCAAGCGAGCATCGACGCCGATTCCGCCACCGTTATGGCAATGTCAGCCGACTCACTCTGACGGCGCTGGGGCCTCGGGCACGGGTGCAGCCGCAGCCGGACAGGGATGTGTCGCATCATTCGGATTGCACACGCCGATGGCGCGCAGATACAGCGACCACTCGGCAATCGTCTGGGGCGGCATGGTCATTTCGGCGTCGCCCTGGATGGGCGGCAGACGCCGTGCCCGGGTGATCACGTAGAAATTCTCATCGCCCTTGATGGTCTTCACCATTGTCACCTGTCCCTGCTTTGCCAGTCGGTTCAGATAACACACGAACAGATTCACAGCGGTGGGATAGCCGTTCTCGGATCCTGAATAGGTCTGATGCGATTCGAACCCGTCACAGCCCGCGCGCTGATCGGTTTCGATCGAGCTCATCAGTTCATCGGGATCAGGCAACGCCTCGCCCGCGAATGACTCGAATGAAATCTTGTCCTTCCACGCCGTCGGATCTGAGTCTGCGGGCGTGTATTCCACCAGCCGGATGCCGCTGGTATCGCTGCGAAATGCCTGCTGCCAGTCCGGCGGGGGTACGGCCAGCAGCTGCTCGGTCGGCTGCCGCACTGCCTCGGTCGGGGGCACTGCGGTGGGCGCGGTGTCGGGTGAACAGCCGCCAACCGCCAAACAGACAATCAGACCCGTGCGCCATTTCATCATCGTTAGGTTCTCGTGCAACGATTCGACATCTTCGGTTCAGTAGACATTATCCACGATAGCGGAAACGAACGAAGCCTCGCCGCCGGGAACGAACCCAGTGCAGTACGTGACCACAGATCCGGGGCCTGCTGCGCTGCACTCGAGCCACGCCGGACGCTTGCCGGCAGCTGGCAGTATCTGCACATGACGCATTTCTGTGGTGAACAGCTCGCGATGCGTCAGCCAGGCGATGGCCGCGGAATCCCATGGATGAAAACCGCGCTCGGTCGGAAAGGTCTTCGTCCAGTGCTTGAACCAGGCCAGCGAGTTGTCGTGAAGGTAGCGCGCCGTATCGGTGCCGCGTGCGGCAATCACGGCGAGATCGGCGTCGGTGATGGTGACCTGGCTGGTCAGCTCGAAGCCCGCCATCACGATCGGCAGTTTTGTGTCGAGCAGGATCTGCATGGCGCGCACATCGTTCTCGAAGTTGAAATCCTGCACCGGGCCGGCGTCGCCAATGTAGAAGCTTCGATTCGGGCTGCGACCGGCTACAACGATCAGTTCCTCGACGTTGCCAAGCCGCTGCGGATAGTGGTGAGCCAGTAAAGCCATGTTCGTGAGCGGACCGATCGCAGCGATGTGCGTTCTGCGGTGCGCCAGCAGCGCAGCCAGCGCCTCGACGGCCGCGTTGGGGGGTGGTAGGTGGCCCTGCTGTGGCAGCGCCGCTGTCGCACCATGCCAGACGGCAACGTCGCTTTGTTTGAGCGCGACCAGTTCGCCGGCAACGCGCGCCACGTCGGCGTGCGGCGCGTTGCCATAGACGGTGCTGATCCCCAACAGTTCGATGCTGTCGATGTTCATCGCCTCGACGATGGCGAAACCGTCGTCGATGTCGCGCGGGCGCCCTTCATGCCATACGCCGAGGGCCACATCGGTGTCGATGATCAGAGGAATACTCATCCTCTGTCACAAGGTGGGCATTGTGGGAGTGGCTTCAGCCCCGATCTCTGTGGGCCGTGTAGGAGGGGCTTCAGCCCCGATCTTTGTTGCAGGCTACTCAGACAAGGATCGGGGCTGAAGCCCCTCCCACCCATGGCTCCAACTGGCTTCATACCGTCACCACGAACTGTCGCGCCGCAGCGAGCCAGACGCGCTTCGTTTCGAGATCGGCGCGCAGCGGCAGTTGCGCTACCCCCAGCAGACGACGGATCACTTCCGCGCCGGCGAACGCAAGGGCCAGGGGCATCGAAAACCCGGCAGGCGCGACGTAGCGCTTCAGTGCAGCCATCAGATCCGCCTGTGAAAGGCGCGCGAACGTGAAATGGGCGATGAGCACGCCGACATCGAATTCCGCCGCGCCGATGAATGCGAACTCGCAATCGATGACGCGCACGCCCGCAACGGGGTCGCGTAGCCAGGCACCGGGATAGTAGTCGCCGTGCAGGAGCGCGGGCGCCGATGCGTGCGGCGCCGTGCCCAGATAGATCTCGCCCAGCTGCGCCATGCGGTTACGCAGTTGCGCGTCTGCGTGATAGGGCGCGGCCGCCTCCGCGAGCCCTGCCGTGATGGGGTCCAGGGCAACGCCGTTATCGGCGCGCAAAGGGATGTCGAAGATATGAGCGTGGTTCAGTGCGCGCATGGCGCGGTTTTCCAGCAGTGCAGTCTCGGCATCGGCGACGGTCAGACCATGCAGCTTACCCAGCCAGTCCAGCAACATCGCCCGGTCGCTGGCGGAGATGTCGGTGCGTTGCGCACTGCCGTCGCTTGCGTAAAGGTCGGTGAAATCGGCGGCGCTACCCAGATCCTGCAGCGCGAGCAGGTGGTTGTCGGCGTCGTAGCCGAGCACCCGCGGCATGCGCGCGGCGATGGGCTGCGACGTTGCGGTTACGCGGTAGAAGGCCGCCTCCACCGCAATCCGTTCGAGCGGTGCGGCAATTGACGGATATTTGGCCACGTAGGAAACGGATTGTTTGAGGACGAGGGTCCGCGTCTTCAAACGCACGCGCAGCGTGCGATTCATATTGCCGTCGCCTGCCGGCTCGAGGCCCTGCAACGCCTCATCTGATGCGATCCAGCCGAGACGTTTGAGGTGCGCTTCGATTGCGGCAGGATTGTCTACGACGAGTTCCAGCATTGGATCACGCCGGATTGCGGCGCAGCGCATCCGCCAGTTTGCGATGGATACCGCCGAAGCCGCCGTTGCTCATCACCACGATGTGACGACGCTTCTTCGGTGCGGGCAATTCGGTGAGCGTCTTGATCAGATGGTCGAGATCGTCGTCCATGTGGGCCGGGATTACGCTGTCGTGCACGACTTCCGTCAAATCCCATTTGATGTTCTCGCCGCGAAACCAGTACACCGCGTCAGCGGCGGCACAACAGTTACTCAATTCGGCGCGCAACGTACCCAGCGACATCGTATGCGAGCGCGGCTCGATCACCGCGATGATCTCATCGACGCCAACATGCTTGCGCAAACCCTGCAGGGTGGTGCGAATGGCGGTGGGGTGGTGCGCGAAGTCGTCGTACAACCGGATGTGATCCACCTCGGCCACCAGCTCCAGGCGTCGCGCAACCCCACTGAATGACGCGAGCGCCTCGATCGATACGCTTGCAGGCACGCCGGCGTGCCGCGCGGCGGCGACGGCATTGATTGCATTCGCCACATTGTGCTGCCCCAACTGCCCCCAGCGTACCTCCCCCAGTGCGGCGTCGTTCAGATGAACAGTGAATTTCGAACCATCTCCAGCTACGCCGCGCGCCATCCACAGATCACCAGAATCTGCAGCCACCTTCGCCACCTTGCGTGGTCGTTGGGCGCCGCGTACGCGAGCGATGGGCGACCAGCAACCCATGCGCAACACATGGTCCACTGCTTCGTCGTGTTCGGGTGCTACGACTAATCCACCGCCCGGCACTGTGCGCAGCAGATGATGGAATTGCGTCTGTATGGCGGCGAGATCGGGAAAGATATCGGCGTGGTCGTATTCGAGATTGTTGATGATCAACGTGCGCGGTCGATAGTGGACGAACTTCGATCGCCGATCGAAATATGACGTGTCGTATTCGTCGGCTTCCACCACGAAGAATGGCGCCTCGCCCAGGCGTGCCGAGCGGCCGAAATTCTTTGGCACGCCGCCGATGAGAAAGCCGGGGCTGAGCCCGGCGAACTGAAGGATGTGTGCCAGCATGCTGGCAGTTGTGGTCTTGCCGTGTGTACCCGAGACGGCCAGCACCCAGCGTCCCTGCAGAATTTCCCGGCCCAGCCATTCGGCGCCCGAGGTATGGGCCAGGCCGCGCTCGAGGATGAATTCAACGCCGGGATGGCCGCGCGGCAACGCTGCGTTGCCCACCACGATCATATCTGGCGCGGGATCGAGCTGTGCCGGATCGAATCCTTCGAAGACATTGATATCAGCCGCCGCGAGTTGATCGCTCATCGGCGGATACAGGGCCTTGTCCGAACCCGATACGCGTGCGCCGGATTCTCGCGCGAGCATTGCGAGGCTACCCATCAGGGTGCCGCCGATCCCGAGAAAGTAGATGTGCTTTGACAAGATGATGCGCTGCGATCGCTAGGGTTGAGCAGCGGCGCTGGCGAGCGCGAATCCCACCAGCGCGATGCCGAAGGCCAGCAGAATACCGGCGTAGACGGTGATATTCATCGCCCTGTGCAGAATGAATCCGTTTACCGCGATCGACCAGAACCCGATCACCGATGCCACGCCGATGCTGATCTGGCTGGCAACACCGCCGAACAGCGGCACCAGCAGTGCGACCAGAATCGTAAACAGCAGATCGCAGCCGAATATCGCAGTGATCGTGGCCGCATAGCGATTCGACAAATGCCGCAACTGCAATGCAATCCATGTCGCGCAGGCTAGCGTTGCCATGGTGACGCTGATGGACGTGGCGACCTGCAGCAGCGTCGCTTCACCGCCGTAGCGCATCGACACGAACAGACTCAGCAGTGCGTCGGCACCAATGACCGTTACGATGAACAGCGGGTGCGTCGGCACCAGTTCCGGTCCGCGCCGCAACAGACAGAGATTCCAGAATACGAGGAGGATTGGTTTCATCGCAGAAGTGCAACGTACGTGCGGGAATTGTGGCACAAAAGACTCTAACATTGCCGCGGCGTGCTGACATACAAAGGAAAAACATGGCGAAACGCAACGCGTTCTACGCGCAATCAGGTGGCGTCACTGCAGTAATCAATGCCAGCGCATGTGGCGTGATTGAAACTGCCCGTAAACATCGCGATGTCATCGGCAAGGTCTACGCGGGCCGCAACGGCATCATCGGCGCATTGCGTGAAGAGTTGATCGACACCTCCAAGGAGTCGGCGCGCGCGATTGCCGCATTGCGCTCCACACCCTCGGGTGCCTTTGGCTCCTGCCGGCATAAGCTGAAGTCCGTTGATACGGATCCGCGCGAGTACGAACGGCTGATGGCGGTATTCCGTGCCCACAATATCGGCTACTTTTTCTACAACGGTGGCGGTGACTCGCAGGACACGGCCAACAAGGTGGCGCAGTTCAGCGCGCGCAGCGATTTTCCGATCACCTGCATCGGCATCCCGAAGACGGTCGACAACGATCTGCCCTTCACCGATACCTGCCCGGGTTTCGGTTCGGTGGCGAAATATGTCGCGGTATCGATTCGCGAAGCGGCGCTGGATGTCGCCAGCATGTGCGAATCCTCCACCAAGGTATTCATCATGGAGGTGATGGGCCGGCACGCCGGCTGGATTGCGGCAGCCGCGGGGCTTGCCCAACAGACTCCGTCGGGTCCGCCGCATGTGATTCTGTTTCCCGAAATCGATTTCGACCGCGATGACTTTCTAGCGAAAGTGAAGGCGACCGTGCAGCGTGAAGGCTATTGCGTGATCGTGGTTTCAGAAGGTGCACGCTATGCCGACGGCAGTTTCCTGGCCGAGGCGGGCAATGTGGACGCATTCGGCCACTCGCAACTCGGCGGCGTGGCGCCAACCGTGGCGGAACTGGTGAAACGTGAGCTGGGCTTCAAATATCACTGGGCGGTGGCGGACTATCTGCAGCGCGCCGCGCGGCACATTGCCTCGGCGACGGACGTGGAACAAGCCTACGCGGTGGGTCGTGCGGCCGTCGAATTTGCGGTAGCTGGCAAGAATGCGGTGATGCCCGTCATCGTGCGTGAACGCAACAAGCCGTATCGCTGGCGGATCGGCGATGTGGCGCTTGCGAAGGTAGCCAACGTTGAAAAGAAGATGCCGCGAAATTTCATCACGAAGGATGGCTTCGGTATCACTGCGAAGGCCAGGCAATACCTCGAGCCGTTGATCGCCGGTGAAGACTACCCGCGCTACGTCGCCGGCCTGCCGGACTACGTCACGCTGAAGAACCAGCTGATCCCCAAGAAATTGCCGCCGTTTTAGCGTCAGATTCGCCAAATGCGGTGGGGCCAATGGTGCCAGGCACCATTT
>JAQBCT010000307.1:0-6041 GCA_032124855.1 Gammaproteobacteria bacterium | reverse complement strand
GGACCGATGACGTTGAACGTTTGGGACGACTCGATCATTGAGCGCTACCAGACGTTGATGCGCGCGGTTCGGCCGCACGGAATGCGCGTGTTCTCGCAGCTCAATCATCTGGGCAGCGAACTCGGCGCCCCCGGCGAGCGGCCATGGTCTGCAAGCGAATTCGTGAGCCACGGTAGCGGCGTGTTGACGCATGCGATGACCACGAGCGAAATCGCCGAGGTGGTGGCGGCATTCGCGGCCGCTGCACAACGCGCCGTCCATGGCGGGCTCGATGGCGTGGAAATCCATTGTGCGCACGGCTAGTCGTGGGTCCGCGTTTCGTGGTCGGCACGCGGATCGGGCCGCACAATCATCCGGGCGGCCTGAATGTCGATGAACATCGGGACATCGTCGAACGCGTGCTGCAAGAAGGCGTTGTCGACTATCTGAATGTCTCGCATGGCAGCCTGCTCAATCCACACAAGATCATCGGGGCCATGCACGAACCGACGGGTTACGAAATCGGCCACAGCGCCCCGCTCACTCGGCTCACGCGCCTGCCAACCATAGTCACCGGTCGAATTCGTACACTCGCCGATGCTGATCGCATCATCACCGATGGCATTGCGGATCTGGTGGGGATGACCCGCGCGCATATCGCGGACCCGGATATCGTGCACAAGACGCGGGCGGGCCGTGAACGTGAGATACGCCCCTGTATCGGCTGTAATCAGGGATGTGTGGGCGGGCTTTCATTCGGCCGCCTGGGATGCACAGTTAATGTGGCGGCGGGGCACGAACTGCGGCTGGCGGAGAATCGAGTTGAACGTGCGGCAGTTCAGCAACGTGTGCTGGTGGTGGGCGGTGGACCCGCCGGCATGGAGGCAGCGCGCGTGGCTTCATTGCGTGGACACGATGTCACGCTGGCAGACACCAACGAGGCGCTCGGCGGCACGCTGCGCGTTGCGCGGTTGGCGCCACATCATGAGGGCATCGGCGACATTGCCGATTGGCTGGCGCGCGAGGTGGATCGGCTCGGAGTGACCGTGCTGCTGAATCAATCCGTCGATGCCGCATTCATCCGCCGGCACATGCCCGCTGTTGTCATTCTAGCCACGGGTGCGTCGCCCCGCGTGGACGGTGTCCAGCGCCGTCGCCAGGGCATGACAGTGCCTGGTGTCGATCTCGAGCACGTGATCTCGACGCAGACGCTGCTGCGCGGTCATCACAATCGTATCGGCAAGAGCACGCTCGTCTTCGACGACGTCGGCGCCTACGAGGCAATCGGTGCGGCGGAATTCCTCGCGGAGCACGGTGCGCAGGTGACGTTTGCGACAAGCCACACAAGCTTCGCACGACGGATGGAATCAGCGCTGGTTGCGCAACCCACGTTGGAGCGGTTGCTCGCGAACAGCTCGCCGCTGAAACCGTGGTACTGGCGACGTTGAATCGACCGAATACGGATCTGCTGCAGGACATCGCGGCGTTGGTCGACCGCACGGTGAACGAGTCCAGCACGCTCGATATCATGTTCAACAACGCAGGCATTGTCGGCGCAGTGGGTCCGATCGCGACCACGCCCGCCAATGAGTGGTCGGCGACTCTCGATGTGCTCCTCAATGGCGTGTTCTACGGCATGAAGCACGCCGCGCGCGTGATTCAGCCGCGTCTGAAAGGATCGATCATCAGCATGGCGAGCACCGCCGGCATCATGGTTTGCTCGACGCTGTTCGCGGTTCTCGCGTTCCAACGCATTGAGCCGGTCGCGACCATCGCTCGTTACACCCTGATGTCGACCTTGAACGCGCGGCGCTGGCCGCACCCAGTTGCGCAATGTCGCCGATGTACAGCCAGTCTTCGTCGCAATCAAACAGATCGTCGTCCACTGCCAGCTTTGCACCCGCTGGTGCTCGAGGACCTTCCACACCGCCCGCTCCCGGATCTCCGGTGAATACCTCGTCGACTGGTTCATCGCTCCATCCTCTGAAGATACGGAGCCTCCAAAAATCCCAGCGCGCATCAGGTCAGGACGCTTTGCGGGTAATCCTCACGGGCAGGTAGGTATAGCCCTTCACAAAGGAAGAGAACGTGCGTTGCGGCTCTTCCAACACTTCGATTCTCTGGAAGCGTTTCAGAATTTCCTCCCACAGCACACGCAGCTGCATTTCGGCCAGACGGTTGCCCATGCAGCGATGAATGCCGAAGCCGAACGACAGGTGCTGCCTGGCATTGGCGCGCTCGATATCCAAGACGTCTGCGTTTTCGAATACATCGGCATCGCGGTTGCCGGAGAGGTACCACATCAGCACCTGATCGTGCTTTTTGATCTGCTTGCCGCCCACTTCAACATCACGCGTGGCTGTCCGGCGCATGTAGGGTAGCGGCGTCTGCCAGCGGATCACTTCCGCAACCATTTGCGGGATGAGGTCGGGATTGGTGATGAGCTTGTCGTACTGCTTCGGCCATTTGTCGAGCGCGTACACGCTGCCCGACATCGTGTTGCGGGTGGTGTCATTGCCGCCGACGATCAGCAGCAGCAGGTTGCCCAGGTGCGCCGCAGCCGGCATGTCTTTTGTCGCTTCGCCGTGCACCAGCATCGACACGAGGTCGTCGCCCGGATTCGTGCGGCGCTCTTCCCACAACTTTGCAAAGTAACCGAGGCATTCCCGCAGTTCCTGCTGCTTCTGCTGCTGGGACTCCACCACGCCACCCGGTTCCGGAATGGCAAACACGATGTCCGACCAGCGGGTCAGTTTTCGGCGGTCTTCAAACGGAAAGTCGAACAGCGTCGCCAGCATCATCGTGGTGAGTTCGATGGATACGTTGTCGACCCAGTCGAAGGGTTCATTCTCCGGCAGCGAGTCCAGCACCTTTGCAGTGCGTTCCCGAATGAGCGGTTCCAGATTAGCCAGATTACCGGGCGCCACTACCCCAGCCACGGTCTTGCGTTGCGCGGCATGGGACGGCGGGTCCTGCGCGATGAACGGGCTGCTGCCGCTGAACATGCCCTGCGGAATTTCCGTACCCACGCGAAAGCCAATGCTAATGCCGAAGGCGGACGAAAAGTTCTCCCAGTCCGCATCCACCTTCTTGATGTCTTCGTATTTCGTCAGCGACCAGTAGCGTCCAGCAGATTCGATCTCGTTGAAATGCACGGGATCTTCCGCGCGAAGTCGCTCGAACACCTCCTGCCAGCGATTTTCCTTATACAGGTGCGCATTGATCGGATTGATATCCTCGAGCGGCATGTCGTACGCACCGGGAACACCAGCGCCCTTCTGCGCACGCTCCTGTTCCGGCGTGCGGAACTCCGCGGGGGGTTTTACGTCTTGTTCAGTCGCACTGTTGCTCATGATTTCGTTGCCCACAAAGAGATTGTCGAATCGGAAGCGCATACCATAACAAACGTTATGGTATCGTGAAAAGCATGGCCAGAAAGGGTAAAACGCAAACAGACTGGGTGAAAGCCGGGCAGGCGCTGCTCATCCGCGGTGGCATCGAAGCCGTCAAGTTACAAGCGCTGACCTCCCTTCTAGAGGTCTCAACCGGCAGCTTTTACCACCACTTCAAGAATCTGGACGAGTACCTCTCGGCACTGGCGAAATTTTACGGATCAAATCAGGCGCAGCTGCCCTTCGATGAGGCCCGCGAGCGAGTGGGCGACGACCCGGCACGGGTGCTGCGCGCTGCCACCGCCATTTTCGGCGTGGGTTCCATGCGCCAGCTGAACATCGCCATGCGCGCATGGGCGCACCGAGACAAGCGCGCCCATGCGGCGATCCGGCGTTACGATGAGGTGCTGACAAACAACCTCGATAAGATCTTTATCGCACTCGGATACGACGAGATCGCGGCGAAGTCGCGCACCCTCGTCATGATGGGCCTGGCGTCAGTGGACATTGACCCGAAACGTATGGTGCCAAGCTTTCAAGAGCGTTGGGGTTACATCCGCGACAATCTGATCCTCCCGGGCGCGTCGTAACCTTCAGGTAATCAACAAGGTGGTGCTGATGACAATTGAACGATCTCGTGCTGCTGCGGACGCGGGGCAGGTAGAAAAAGTCCATGCCGACGCCATGGTGATCGACGCCCATGTAGACATCGAAGTGTCGGGAAAGGAATCGCCCTATGTCGGCGCCGACGGTCGTTCCAAAGCGGCCCCGGACAAGATGACCGATGGTGGCATGGATGGCGTGGTGCTCTGCGTCGCCACTGGACCCGGGCCGCGGACGCCAGAAGGCTACGTAAAATCCAGACGAATTGCCGACAGGAAGCTGGCTGCCGCTCAGCAGTTGATCGCAGACCCAGCCAACAATCTCATACTGGCGCGTACGGCTGACGATGCCGAAGAAGCAAAGGCGGGAGGCAAACGCTCCATCTTCTTGAGCTTTCAGAATACGCAGATCATCGGCACCGACCTCACCGCTCTGGATGAGTTTCGAGACGCCGGCGTCACAGTGTTCGCGTTGAATCACATGGGACACAACGACTGTGCCGATTCATCCCGGCCCAACTTCATTGCGGCCACCGGCAAGCATGAGCCCGAAGAGGAGCACGGTGGACTGTCGCCGGTGGGTGGTGAGGCGATACGTCGTATCAACGCACTGGGTGGCCTGGTCGACGTGTCTCAGTCATCGAGGAGCGCCACGTTGCAGACGGTTGCCCTGTCGAGCGCACCGGTGATCGCCAGCCACTCCAATGTCAGAGCGTTGTGCGACGTCAGCCGCAACTTATCCGATGCAGAAATTGACGCCATTGCTGCAGGCGGGGGCGTGATTCACGTGTCGCCGTTCCGCGGCTATCTGTTCGACACCACCAACCAGCAGCTGGTGGATGACATCCGCAACGCCCGCGTGGGCGCGGGTCTTCCTGAGGCGTACCTGTACCCATTCGAACTGTACTGGGAGATCAAAGACCCGGATGAGCAGGTGGCGTTCCGCGACACCGTCAGTCGCCTGCTCGGCCCGGGATCGTTGGACAGCTTGATGGATCACATCGACTACATTGTTCAACGAGTGGGTGTGGCACACGTCGGCATCGGCACTGATTTCAATCACGGTGGCGGCATGCGGGGCTTCGATGAAGTCAGCGATGCGCCCAAGGTCACGGGCGCACTGCTCGCGCGCGGTTATGCACCAGAAGCAATCGACAAGATCTGGGGGCGCAACTTTCTGCGGGCACTGACCGCTGCTCAGGCGGGCCGCATTTAGACATGGCGAGAGACGTGGCTCTCATCGTCGGGGTCGGTCGGGCCACCGGGCAGGCCGTGTGCCGACATTGGTCCGATCGCTACAAACTGATCCTCATCGCGCGTTCACAAGATTTCATCACGGCGCTCGCCGCCGAAATGCCGGACGCACATGCCCTCCGCTGCGATGTCGCAGACCGCGACGCCTGGAGTGCGACATTGCGCCGCATCCGGGAAGAGTTCGGCGTGCCGAAACGCATTCTCATCAACACCGAGGCCGCCGCCTGGGGTGCATACAACGCGTTGTCGCTGGATCAACTGGACAACAGTTTCGACGTCAATGTCGTCAGTCTGCTGCAGCTGGTGCAAACGCTGTTCCCGAACCAAGCTGACATTCCCGCGGGCACCCGGATCATGATCAGCAGCTCACCGGCGGCCTACAATCCATCCGCACGATTCTTGGGTCTCGCACCCAGCCGGGTTGCACAACGGGTGATGGTCGAGCTGCTGCACGAAAACCTGGCGGACCACGGCCTCGCCTTTTGCGTGTTTTCAATCAATGGCGCGATCGACGAACCGAAGATGCGCGCGGTGTACGCAGACAAGCCAACATCATTCTTCATTCAGCCTGACGACATCGCTAAGGAGATGGTCGGCGTGTTCGACAGCGAGGAATTCAAGCGCGCCGCTGAGATACGCGGCGCGTCCGCATTTGCCTAGGAGAATCAAGCCAGTCGCTCCGGGTCAGAGCGTGCTCGCGACGCAACCCGTCGGGCAGCCTCAGGCAGTTACGACCTGCTGTCTGGTTTGAGCCGCACGCCGCGAGATCGCGCTGCGGGGGCTTACTGGGCTTGCGAATCCTCCTTCGGCGGCA
>JAQBCT010000306.1:0-6134 GCA_032124855.1 Gammaproteobacteria bacterium | reverse complement strand
GCCCCACATCCTGGCCCGTGAGACGAATGGGATTGCCTTCATCGATGAGCGTTGCGTAGGCCATCACCTCCGCGTAGCCCCAATTGATGGGCGCGGCGCCGGCCGTCATCTTGTGTCGATCTTTCATCAACCGCTCCACCTGCCGGTGCAGCACAAAGCCGTCAGGCAAGCGTTCGAGTTCGGCGGCCAGCTGACGCAGACGTTTCAGCGAAAACCGCGTATCGGCAGGCGTCGTCCACTCGTGGCCCAGATAGGGTGCCCAGTCGACATACAGCGTGGTATTTGGATTGGCCACGATGCCAATCGCAACAGGCTCACCCGCCTCCATCGCAGTTCGATTGGCCTCGACCAGCGTTTCTGCTTCGGCTGCCGTAATCGTGCCATCGCTGACGAGCTTGTCCGCATAAATCGCGCGCGTCGTCGGCTGCTTGCGAATGGCCTGATACATCAAAGGCTGCGACGTCATCGGCTCTTCCGCCTCGTTGTGGCCGCGGCGGCGGTACCCCACAAGATCGATGACCACGTCTTTGCGAAACTGCATGCGATAGTCCACGGCCACCTGCGTCACGAACAACACCTCTTCGGGATCGTCGCCGTTCACGTGGAAGATGGGCGCCTGAACCATGCGCGCCACCTCGGTGCAGTATTCGGTGGATCGCGCGTCGACCTGGCGGTCGGTCGTGAAACCGATCTGATTGTTGATGATGACGTGGATGGTGCCGCCGGTCTTGAAGCCGCGGGTTTGCGACATCTGGAAGGTTTCCATCACCACGCCTTGACCCGAAAACGCCGCGTCACCGTGAATCAGAATCGGTACCACCACGGACCCCGTGTAGTCTTCGCGCCGGTCCTGGCGGGCGCGTACCGACCCCTCAGCCACAGGCCCGACGATCTCCAGATGCGACGGATTGAAGGCGAGCGCCAGATGCATCTCACCGCCGGGGGTCATGACGTTGGAGGAAAACCCCTGGTGATACTTCACGTCGCCTGACGCTTTGCTGACAGGCAGCTTGCCTTCGAATTCGTCGAATAGTTCTCTCGGATGCTTCCCGAGGATATTGACCAGCACGTTCAAACGGCCGCGGTGCGCCATGGCAATGACGGTTTCAACCACGCCGTGGGAACCGCAACGCTGGATCATCTCGTGAAGCGATGGAATGAGGCTCTCACCGCCCTCCAGGCCGAAGCGTTTGGTACCCGGAAATTTGTTGTGCAAATATCGCTCGAGCCCTTCCGCCGCCGTGAGCCGTTCGAGAATCATGCGTTTGACGTCATCGTCGTATTCCGGATGACAGCGGACACTTTCCAGGCGCTGCTGCACCCACAACTGCTCCGCGGCATCGACGATGTGCATGTACTCGGCGCCGACACTGCCGCAATAGGTATGCTCGAGCGCTGCTACGATCTCGCGCAGCGTTGCACGTTCCGCACCGTAGAAGAACGATCCCGTGCTGAATACGGTGTCCAGATCTGCGCCCGACAGGTGGTGGTACGCCAGATCGAGGACCGGTGCAGCTGGCCGCTCCATCATCCCCAACGGATCGATCGTGGCGCGTTTGTGGCCGCGATGCCGGTACGCGGCAATCAGCTCCGTCACGCGCATCTGCTTGCGTTCCTGGACACTGGCCACATCGGTGGCCAGCGCCTGGGGGCGTGCACGCAGGCGATTGCGTCCGATCAGTTCGAAGTGCCGTATCACCGTACTGTGGGGCACATCCGCGGCGATGACGCCGTCTACGCGGGGCAGTTTCTCAAAATAGGTGCGCCATTCGTGCGGCACGCCGTTGGGATTCTCGAGATAGTTTTCGTACAGCATCTCGATGTACGCAACGTTGCCGCCCGCCAGATGCGAGCTCTTTTGCATATGTTCAAGAAATGATTCCGACATCCGTTGCCGCCAGCGTCACGCTACGCCGCGAAGTTTAGCAGGTCAGCATCAGGCGGGCGTGGGCCGCGGTGCGGGGGCGTTCCAAGCGTCGCTCATCACGTGCCCTGCTGCAGCAGCATCGAGCGGATTTTGCCAATGGCGCGTGTCGGATTGAGGCCCTTTGGGCATACGCTGACGCAGTTCATGATGCCGCGACAGCGGAACACACTGAAGGGATCATCGAGTTTCGCGAGACGTTCCGCGGTCGCCGTATCGCGACTATCCGCCAGGAATCGATATGCCTGCAGCAGGCCGGCCGGACCGATGAACTTTTCCGGATTCCACCAGAATGACGGGCACGCAGTGGAACAGCAGGCACACAGGATGCATTCATACAAACCGTCGAGCTTGGCGCGATCCTCCGGCGACTGCAGCCGCTCCTGGGCCGGCGGTGGTTGATCGTTGATGAGATAGGGCGTGATCTTTTCGTATTGCTTGTAGAACTGGCTCATGTCGATGACCAGATCGCGAACCACGGGCAATCCCGGCAAGGGCCGAATTGCCAGCCGGTCGCCCCGCGCAACTTCAGAAACCGGAGTGATGCACGCCAGTCCATTCTTGCCGTTCATGTTGACACCGTCGCTGCCGCAGACACCTTCGCGGCAGGAGCGCCGATACGTCAACGAGGGATCGTCTGCCTTCAGCAGTTCCAGCACATCCAGCACCATGAGGTCCTTGCCGGCCGGCAGATCGACGTTGTAATCCTGCATCCGCGGTTTCGCATCTGTTTCCGGGTTGTACCGGTACACACTGACTTTCATCTTAAGTCGACCCCTTAGTACTTGCGAACGGTTGGTTCGAAAACGGGCACGGTTTTCGGTGCGAAGTTCACGGCCCGCTTGGCGACGCGCTTGTCCGCCGGCATGTACAGCGAATGACACAGCCAGTTCTCGTCATCGCGTTCCTGATAGTCATCGCGCGCGTGCGCACCCCGACTCTCCCGGCGCGCCTCGGCAGTGATGGCGGTGGCCTCGGCGACTTCGAGGAGGTTGTCGAGTTCCAGCGCTTCCAGGCGCGCCGTATTGAAGGCGTGGCTCTTATCGCCGAGGTGTCCGGACGCGATGCGCGTGCGTAGATCAGCCAGTTTCGAGATGCCGCTGCGCATGTGTTCCTCGGTGCGAAAGACGCCGAAGCTGTTCTGCATCGTGGTCTGCAGCTCCTTCTTCAGTGCCGCCACCGACTCGCCCTTCTGGGAACTGTTCCAGCGATTCAACCGCGCCATGGCACCTTCGAGATCGGAATCACTTGCCGCGCGGTAGGTAACGCCCTGGCGCAGCACTTGTTCGATGTGCAGTCCGGCAGCGCGGCCGAATACCACCAGATCGAGCAACGAATTGCCGCCCAGACGATTGGCACCGTGTACGGACACGCATGCCACTTCACCCACCGCGTACAACCCCTCAACCGACTTGTCGGTACCCGCCGCACTCTGCGTAATTGCCTGTCCCGACACGCTGGTGGGTATGCCGCCCATCATGTAGTGGCACGTTGGCACCACGGGGATGGGTTCCCGGGTCGGGTCGACGTGCGCAAACGTCTTCGACAATTCGAGGATGCCCGGCAGCCGGCTATTGAGTACATCAGCGCCCAGATGGTCGAGCTTCAGCAGCACGTGATCACCGTCGGGTCCGCAGCCGCGTCCATCGAGAATTTCCAGCGTCATGGAACGCGCAACGACATCGCGCCCTGCGAGATCCTTGGCCGAGGGCGCATAGCGTTCCATGAAGCGTTCGCCATCCTTGTTGATCAGATAGCCGCCTTCACCGCGACACCCTTCCGTGACCAGCACGCCAGCACCGGCAATTCCCGTCGGGTGGAATTGCCACATCTCGATATCCTGCACGGGAAATCCGCCGCGCAGCGCCATACCGACGCCATCGCCCGTATTCATGAGCGCATTGGTCGTGGAGGCGTATATTCGCCCGGCACCGCCGGTCGCGAATACCGTGGCTTTGGATTCGACGAATACCACTTCGCCGGTTTCGATTTCGATGGCAATGACACCCACAACGGCGCCGTCCTGATTCTTCACCAGGTCAACGGCGAACCACTCGTTGAAGAACGTCGTCCTGGCGCGCAGGTTCGCCTGATACAGCGTGTGCAACAGCGCATGGCCCGTTCGGTCCGCGGCGGCACACGTACGTGCGGCCTGCCCACCCTTGCCGAAATTCTTCGACTGACCACCGAACGGGCGCTGGTAAATGCGCCCCGATTCCGTGCGCGAGAACGGCAGCCCCATGTGCTCCAGCTCGAACACCGCCTGGGGGCCGACGCTGCACATATATTCGATCGCATCCTGATCGCCGATGTAGTCCGACCCCTTCACGGTGTCGTACATATGCCAGCGCCAGTCGTCGTCCGGGTCGTCGCTGGCGATGGCGCAGGTAATGCCACCCTGCGCAGAAACCGTATGGGAACGCGTTGGAAATACCTTGGAAATGACAGCGGTCTTCAGACCGGATTGCGCGAGTTGCAGTGCAGCGCGCATACCAGCGCCGCCGCCGCCCACGATGACGCCGTCGAATTCCATCTTGCGAACAGTTGGCATGGCCTAACTTCTCCAGAAAATCTGCAGGCCCCAGAGCACGTAGACAAACAGCACGAGCAGGCAGCCAAACTGATACGTGATCCGGAACACCATCGCGTGAGTGCCAAAGTAGTGCGCGCGAATGTAGTCGGTGCCGACTGTCCACATCCCGATCCATGCGTGGGCCGCGGTGGCCAGCAGCGCCAGCGTAGAGAAAATCTGCATTTGAATGCTGCCGAAAAAGGCAACTAGTTGCAGGTGCGTGACACTCGGATGCGCGGCATAGAAGCCGACGATACACACTACGTAAAGCGCGATGACCACAGCCGATACGCGCTGGATAACGAAATCAGATAGCCCGCTGCGACCAAAGCTAGTGACACTGGTTACCATAGCCATACCCCCGCCAGGCCGATCAGCACTATCGACACCGCGATCGTCAACTGCGCGGCCAGACGGCCGCCCGCGAGCGAATCGCCCACGTGAAAATCCAGCAGCAGGTGTTTGATGCCGGCGACGAAGTGATAGATCAGATTCCCCACCACTGCGTACAGGCACAGTTTCACCAGCGTTCCGCTTAGCAGCGCGCGAGCCAATTCAAAGCCCGCTTGTGAGCGCAGCGACAAATCGAGCAGATACAGCAGCAGCGCGATCCCGGCGAAGACCACGATCCCGGTGACGCGGTGCGCGATGGACGCGATGGCGGCCAGCGGGAATTTGAACTGGGTCAATGACAGATATATCGGACGGTCCGTGTTCATGCCGTTACCAGACTTGGGAAATGACCAGATTCGGTTTCGATCAACGGGGGTCGGCGCGCCTGACGCCGATGAGCCCTCTCGTGCGGACCGGGATGATAGACGATGCCCGCGCGACGTGACAATGCAAGCGCCCCGGCAACCACCTCGCTCACGCAACGCTGGTCACGTTGACAGGCAAGCTCGCCTCTCTATAGTGTGGCCGACTCGCCCCCTCCCCCGACCAAGGAGCCATCGCATGGCGGATCCGACTGCCCGCCTGTCCGTTGACGGCATTGCTGACCCGATTGAGTTGCCCATGCTGAGCGGAACACTCGGACCCGATGTGGTCGACGTTGCCCGGCTGTCGGCTGCGGGCCTGTTCACCTACGACCCGGGATTCGTCTCGACCGCCGCCTGCGAATCGGGCATCACCTACATCGACGGTGACGCCGGCGTGCTGCTGCACCGCGGTTACCCCATCGAGCAGCTTGCCGAGGAGTCGGATTACCTCGAAGTCTGTTACCTGCTGCTCAACGGTGAGTTGCCGAACAAAGCTGAGAAAGCCGACTTCGTCAACACGATCACGCACCACACCATGGTGCACGAACAGCTGCGCAATCTGTTCAACGGTTTTCGCCGCGGCGCGCATCCCATGGCGATCTTATGCGGCGTCACCGGTGCCCTGTCGGCCTTCTACCACGATTCGCTCGATATCGACGACGCAGAGCACCGCAAGATCACTGCGCATCGTCTGATTGCAAAGATGCCGACACTGGCGGCCATGAGCTACAAGTATTCGATTGGCCAGCCGTTCATGTATCCGCGCAACGAGCTGACGTACACCGAGAACTTCATGCACATGTTGTTCGGCACGCCGTGCGAAACGTATGTGCCCAACAAGGTCATCACGCGCGCGCTCGATCGCATCCTGATCTTGCAC
>JAQBCT010000305.1:0-5314 GCA_032124855.1 Gammaproteobacteria bacterium | reverse complement strand
TCGGACTCATTCTGATCAGCATCGGCCTACTGTCGCTCCTGCTCGGGACCGTGGAGCATGCGCGCGACATGCGGGCGTTGCGCAGAGAGTATCCCGGCATGCCGCGGTCGATGAGCGGCGTAGTCGCGATCATCGTCGCCGGACTTGGGCTGCTTGCGCTGGCGGCCGTCGTCTTCCGCGCATAGCGGCTGGCGGATCGCATGCGCGGCCTCATACGGACACAGATAGCCGCCACCGCGCGACGAGTGATTCCGCACCCATGCTCATCTCAGTGTCGGCGCCAGCATCGTCGTCTCGCTATGCAGGCTCAACATTGCCGCGCTCTAGCCGCCCCTGCATGTGGTCGGTAGCCCGTGCGTGCGCCAAGCGTGCATAAGGATGGCGCGCGGCGCTACCGCTACGCGGACTACGTTCGCGACAGCGACAGTCGGATTTCGCACGACAGCTTGAGTTCGGGGCCGGCCGCTTGGCTGAATCGGCCTTCTTCAGAATGCTTAGATCGTTTGTGCGCGAGACAGTCGTGGCTGCCAATTCGACGTAAGCGCTTAACGAACTGCAGGTGTGGTTGAGTATTCGTGCGCGAGATCGGCAGCGATGCGGTCGCGATCGACGCAATAGGGAAGCAACGCGCTGATCGCATCGGCGTCGTCGGGATCGACGCTCGGCAGTGTCGCGAACAACCAGTGCAGATAGATCATGGGCTCGAGGTCGTTGGCTTTGGCGGTCTCGATCAGACTGTAGAGCGCGGCACTGGTGTGTGCGCCGGCGACCGTGTCACAGAAGAGCCAATTTTTGCGTCCGATCACAAACGGCCGGATCTTGTTCTCGGCCAGGTTGTTGTGGATCGGGATCTCGCCATCCTCGAGGAACACGGTGAGTTTCGGCCACTGGCTCGCGAGATAACCGAGTGCTTTGCCGGTCAAGGTTTTCGGTGCAACCGCAACGAGCGACGTATCGAGCCAGTCTTTCAGTTCGGCGATCAGTGGCGCCGCGTCGATGTGGCGTTGTTGGTGGCGTGCCGCCGCATCGAGGTCTTGCCAACCGCGTTCGAGGACAAACAACTTCTGGATGAAGTTGAAGCCGACTTGCGCTTTGCCGGTGCGCGCACCGGTCTGCGCCTTCAACGCATCGTTGAACTTACGCCGAGCATGCGCCCAACAGCCGGCATGGCGCGCCGGTACGCTGTCGTAGGCCGCATAGCCATCCGTGACGAGGGTTCCCCGATAACCGTCGAGCAAGTCTTCGACCACCGCGCGTGAGCGGCTCGGTGCGTAGTGATACAGCACGATCGGCGGACCGGTCGCAGTGGCATTGAGCCACAAGTAGGATCGCTGATCGGCGCGCCGACCGGATTCCTTCAGGACCTGCAGCGTCGTCTCGTCGCTGTGCACCACGTGGGCGGCGAGCAAGTCGCGCTGCATGATGCTCAGCAGCGGTGTCAGCCGGTCACCAACGCCGATCAGCCAGTTCGCCAGCGTGGTCCGCGACAACTCGATGCCGTGGCGGGCGAAGATTGCTTCCTGACGGTACAGGGGTAACGCATCCTGATATTTGGAGATGGCGATCTGTGCCAACAGGCTCGGACTCGCCTGACTCTTCGGTAAGAGGCTCGGCGGTAGCGCAGCACGCACGACCGTACTCTCACATTCTTGGCAGGCGTATTTCATGCGCACGTGGCGGATCACCCGCAGTGTCGCCGGAATGAACTCGAGCTGTTCGCTCACCTCGCTGCCGATCTGGGTCAGCACGCTGCCATCGTTCGGGCAGATGCGTTGTGATTCATCGAGCGTGTGGATGACTTCGAGGCGCGGCAAGTGGGCTGGTAACGGTCGCCGGCCGCCCTTCTGACACGGCGGCTGTTGCGGCGTCGTGGCCGCGGTCGCAGCAACGGTGCCCTCAGGCTCTTCCGCGACAGCCGTTGCTTCGGCCTCGTTGAACAGCTGTCCCTGACCGGCCGCCGCTTCCGAAGAGCGGCCGTAGTGGCGCTGTAACATGATCCGGATCTGGGCTTTGAGCTGCGCGTACTGTTCATCGAGTTCGCGCAGCTTTATCGCGTAGTCCGAGCGGATCTCGATGATCATCCGCTTCAGCGTATCGCTGTCATCTGGCAGCTGATCCAACGAGCTATCTAACGAGGTCACCATGCCGCATAGTGTACTATGCGAACTCCTTCAAAGCACGGTTTGATAGCGTCTTTCTGCGTGCGGAATGAGCCGATCGATGTCGTAACCCTCCAACAGCCAGCTCAACTGTTGGCCGTTCAACGCCAACGATGCTTCCGTCATCGTCGGCCAGCTGAACCGCTCGCGCTCAAGCCGCTTGTACCAGATACAGAAGCCGTTGCGTTCCCAGTACAACAGCTTCACCTTGTCCCGCCGCCGATTCACGAACACATACAGGGCGCCGGAAAACGGATCCGCGCCTAATACCCCCTCGACCAGGCTCGATAGTCCATCGATCGACTTGCGTAGATCAACCGGATGCCGATAGGCAAAAATCCGCGCAAGATCCAACCCCGGCCGCATCAGCGCACCATGCCAAACGCCAGCAGTGCCGTACGCAATGCTTCCGGACTCGATTGCGCCGTCACCACAATCGCTGCTGCACCGACTTCGATGCGAACCTCGCCGGACGGGGCCAACAGCTGTACCGGAACCAGATCCGCGCTGCGCGACGGCGGCATCCCCTCACCAGCCAGGCGCTTGCGCCACGTGTAGAACGACTTCAGATTCAATCCGTGCCGTACACAGAACTTCGGCCCCGACAAACCACCCTTACGCCACTTGCCGATCCGTTCCCGCCACAATGCCTCGCGCGCTTCCTGCTTCATTCCATCCTCCGTATTCAACACGGAGAATCTTCACGACATAATCAAGCTCGCGCCAGATGCGGTTCGTTAGGCGCTTACGAGAAGGTGCCCCTTGATCGCGATGCTTGTTCACGGCGTTCTCTGAATAATCGGAGGTATCCATCTACGATGGTAGCCCTCGAGTCAAGGAGGGGGCGTCTATATCTTCTATCCTCGGCCGCCAGGAGATGCACCAGGACCAGGGCTTCGTCCCGCTGCCGCATCCACCGTTTCCGCTGTCGTGCCTGATGATCTGGTGCTACACCGATTTTGATCGAGAAAACGGTGGTACCTATATCGTGCCCGGTTCGCATCGCGATGCCGCCGGCAACAACCTCGTGCGGCCGGAGGTGGAATACGAACGACTCGCCCAAGGCCGGCTGATGGCGATCACCGCGCCGGCAGGCACCTGCCTGCTGACCGACAGCCGCGTATTGCACTCCGGCGGCAAACGCACCGCGCCCGGCACCCGTCTTGCGTCGCGGATTCTCTATAGCCGCGGCTTCATGCGACAGCAGGGAAACCAGCTCGCGTGTATTCCGGATGCGCTGCTCGAAACGCTGTCACCGAAGCTCAAAGGACTGATCGGCTTCAAAACGCATCAGGGGCTCGGCATGGTCGAAGGCAACAGCGTCGATCCAGGCAAACCGAAAGTGATCGTCGGTGAGCTGTCGATGTCGCGGCCAGCGGAATTCGCACAGGATTTCGATCTGCGCCACAGCCAGCTCGCCAAGTACGCAGCCGAACAACCCGGCTCGCAGATGCAGTTTCGTGGCCCCACGAAGAGCTGACCCGGAGATGACAGCGCCGTGAGCCAAGACGATCCGCTGAACGGCGCGCTGCACGACTCGCAGATATTGTTGTGGCCTGACGGCGCGCCGCTGGCGCGCGGCATGGCGGATAGCGACCGTCCCGCGCTGAGCATCCATCTTCCCGACTCGGCTACGGCGACCGGAGCCGCCGTTGTCATCGCGCCGGGCGGTGGCTATCGCGTGCTCGCGTCCGATCACGAAGGCCTGCAGGTTGCGCGCTGGTTGAACCAGATCGGCATTGCCGCGTTCGTGCTGCGCTACCGCGTCGGCCCGACGTATCAATCGGACATCTCGTTGCTCGATGCCGCACGCGCGATCCGCTACGTGAGGCAGCGCGCAGTCGAATTACGAATCAGCCCACGACGAATCGGTATGCTCGGTTTTTCCGCCGGCGGTCACCTCACTGTCGCCGCCGGCACCCGTTTTGATGCAGGCGATCCGGCCGCAGCCGACGTGATCGAGCGTGAGTCGAGCCGGCCGGACTTCCTCGTGCCGGTTTACGCCGTCACCAACGGACTGGCGCGCGGCCGCAAGGCCGACGAGTACACACCGGCCGACACCGCCGTCACGCCGAACACGCCGCCGACATTCCTCGTGCACACCCACGAGGACGACATCGTTTCCGCGGAACAGTCGTTGCTGTTTTATCGGGCGTGTCGCGTCGCCGGTGTACCGGCGGAGTTGCACGTATTCGCCCGCGGCGAACACGGCGTCGGTCTCGCAACGGGCGACCCGGACGTCAATCAGTGGACGCTGCTGCTGCCGCGCTGGCTGCGACGGATGGGGCTGCTGACCGACCGCACGCGCGTCCGCGTCGACGGACACCTGCACATCGATGGCGAGCCGCCGGGCATGGCATGGATCACATTGATTCCGGATGACGCCAATGCGCCGATCGCGCGGGTGCGCACATACAGCGACGCCGACGGTAAATTCACAATCGATTCAGACCACGGCCCGGTGCCGGGTCCGCATACGGTCGAAGTGCACCATGTATCTCAGCAGCATCCGTACACGAGCAGCGGCGTGTACACATTGCACGATGCGGTGCGTTATACGTTGCGCATCGAAATAGGCCAGGATGCAGCGCTGCGCCTGCGGATCAACAGCGACGCCACAGGCGTGAATCACTAACAATCCCAGTCGGGCGCGCAGCGCCACTCTCACGGGGTGATCGAATAACCTCTGGGACCCATACACGCCGAGTACGCCTGCTTCGAAGCAGCGTCGGCGGATTGAGCTGCAGCGGTGGATTGCTGTTGCGCCTGCGCTTCCTGGTTCTTTGACTGCTCGCGCCGGGATTGACGCTGTTTGGCACCGCCCACGACCGCACCCGCGACCGCGGCGTCCTTGGCCTGGTTCTGCCGATACTCCTGCTGCACGTCGTCATCGACCTTGTCGTAGTTGTCGTAACGGTTTCCCTGCACCTCGGCTGAGGCGGCGCCGGCGGCCGCACCCACTGCAGCGCCGCGCATACGGCCACCGGTGGGCTGGCTGGTCTGCGCAGGAGCGGCGTTTGCATTCGCCGAGGCGAGCGCCTGGTCATATGACGTCTTCGCCTGTGCCTGACATTCCGACGTGTCTTTCTGGATCTGTTCCGGCGACTGGCCCTGGGTCGGCATCACGGTCTCGGCGTGGGCGTGAAAACCGAACG
>JAQBCT010000304.1:0-17688 GCA_032124855.1 Gammaproteobacteria bacterium | reverse complement strand
CTCTCACATGCAGCCATCACCGCAGCGCAGGCGGCTTCGCTGGTGACATCGGCTTCGTGTGCGATTGCAGTTCCACCAGCCTGCCGCACCAGCGCCAGTGTCTCCTGCGCGGATTCGAGGCGACGGTCCACCAGCAGCAGCGCAGCACCTTCCTGCGCGAAGCGCAGCGCGGTGGCGCGGCCATTGCCGATGGTTGCCCCTGGCGTCTGACCCGCTCCGACGATGATTGCGACTTTGCCTTCCAGTCTAGGTGTCACGCGCAGGCCCTCCTCAGATATCGAAGCCAGGTAGACCCGGGTCAGCCTGCACACCGAAGCTGTTCAGCGCCATGGAGACCAGGTTGTACTGGCCCACGGTGAAGACGATATCCATGAGCTGTTGCGTGTTGAAATGTTCCGACAGACCGCGCCACGTGGCATCGCTGACGTGGGCATCGGCGTGCAATTCATCCGTAGCCTGCAACAGCAGTCGATCGACCGCGCTCCAGTTCTTGGCGGATGGTCCCGTCTTGATGTTGCGGATTTCGTCGTCGGAGAGCTTTGCGCGGCGCGCGATCAGAACATGCTGGCCCCACTCGTAGCCGGATTTGCACAGGTAGCCGATGCGCAGGATCACCAACTCGCGCTCGCGTTCAGGCAGGGTCGACTTACCGAGAATGTGATTTGCGAAGACCACCCAGCGTTTCAACAGTTCGGGATGATTCACCATCGTTTTGAATATGTTGAGCGGTTCGCCCTTGAACCGGCTCATTACTTCCCTGGCCGAATCGTCCCACTGGGCTGATTCGAGGGGTGCAACGCGGGGCTTTGAGACGCGCATGTGGGATCCTCGGGTGGAAAAAAAAGCGGTCGGGTACTATAGCATTCCAAAGCATTCGGGCAGGAAATCACCATGACTGTGCTATTCAAAGTGCATGCGCGTTGCGCCGTCATCACAATCGACCGACCCGACGTACGCAACGCCGTCGATGGACCCACCGCCGTCGAACTTGCGGCTGCATTTCGTCGCTTCGATGCCGACGACGCGCTCGACGTTGCCATCCTCACAGGCAGCGCTGGCACGTTCTGCGCAGGCGCGGATCTGAAAGCCGTGGCGAGCGGCACGGGCAATCGGGTCACCCGCGAGGGCGACGGACCGATGGGGCCGACGCGCATGCTGCTGAGCAAACCCGTCATCGCCGCAGTGGAAGGACACGCAGTGGCCGGCGGCCTCGAACTGGCGTTGTGGTGCGACCTGCGCGTGGCGGCATCCGATGCGGTATTTGGTGTGTATTGCCGGCGCTGGGGCGTACCGCTCATTGACGGCGGGACCATTCGCCTGCCGCGGCTGATTGGCCACAGCCATGCGCTCGACCTGATTCTGACGGGCCGCGGCGTCTGGGGCGACGAGGCCAAGGCGATGGGGCTCGCCAATCGACTCACTGAACCCGGGCAGGCGCTGACGGGCGCGCTGGAACTCGCGCAACAGCTCAGCCGCTTTCCGCAACTCTGTCTTCGCAGCGACCGTCTCTCTTCCTATCAGCAGTGGGCCCTCGACCTGACGGGCGCGCTGGAACAGGAGACCGTACTCGGCCGCGAAGTAATCCGCTCCGGCGAAACGGTGGCAGGCGCCAGTCGATTCGCCGCCGGCGCGGGGCGGCACGGCGATTTCGGCAAGATCTGACGACAGGGACTCGGGCCCGCTAACGGGCCAGCAACGGCGCAATCTGCATCGAAGCCATGGGCACGCTGCCCAACAGCGCATCAGCCAATGCCAGCTCTCGGTCACGATTCGTACGATGCAGCGGGCCGTGCGGATACAAGCGATGATCCAACACCAGGCGAGCCCACAGCGCGCGTCGGGCATCGCCGCGGCGTCGCGCCACCGCGCAGCCCTCACTCGCCAGAAGAATCGCCGTGCTGGCGTGGTACAGCGCCGTCACCGCCTGACGAACCCACAGCTCATCCGGGGTATCGGCCGCTTCGGCCAGTGCGACTGCCTGCGCCAGTGCCTCGCTCAACTCGTCGATGAACGCAATCGGCAACTCGCCGCAAGCCTCCAATCGGTCGAGCAACGCAGCCTGATAGGCGCTCTGGCAGCCCCCGCGACCGATTGCACGACGCACGGCATCGATGCCAACGATATTGCTGGTGCCTTCCCAGATGGATCCCAAGTGTGAATCGCGCACCAGACGCGGATTGACGAAATCTTCCACGTAGCCGCAGCCGCCGCGCATTTCCATGGCGTCACCCGTCACGTGACGCGCATCGCGCGTGGCACGCATCTTCAGCACCGGCGTCGCGAGGCGCAGCACCGCAGGCGCCTCGTTGGCGCGTGCGCGGCCTTCGTACTCGGCCTCGTCCAGCGCATCTGCGGTGAAGAAGCTCATGCTCAGGGCCTGTTCGGCAGGCAACTGAATTTTCAACAGTTGACGCTGCGCCAGCGGGCGATCACGCAGGGGCGCCCCGTATACCGAACGATGCCGGACCACCTGCCAGGCATCGAACGTCGCGCGCCGCATCAGCGCAGTGGACTTCACGCCGTTGGACAGGCGCGACCAGTTGATCATTTCGGCCATCTGCTTGAGTCCGGCATCGAGATTGCCCAACGGATACGCAATGGCGCCGTTCATGCGCACCTCGCCGCTGGCCATGGAGCGCGTGCCGAGCTTGTCCTTCAACCGGATGATATGCAGCTGATTGGGGCTCCCATCGCTGAGCGTTCGCGGCATCACGAACAGGCCCAGCCCACGGCTGCCGGCCGCCGCGCCCGCAGGCCGCGCGAGCAGCGTGATGACCTCGGCATCTGCATTGGAGCAGAACCACTTTTCGCCTGATATTCGCCATTGCGCGCCGTCGTGTGTCGCGGTGCTCGCCAGATCGCCCACATCCGATCCGCCGGATTTCTCCGTCATGAACTGCGCGCCCTGCCATAGTTGGCCCATGTCCTGGCTCAGCATGCGCGGCAGAAAGCGCGCCTTCATCGCATCGTCGCCGAAGCGGATCAGCAGATGCGCAGCCGAATCCGTGACGTTGATCGGACAGCCCAGGCCGAACTCCGCTTCGTTGAACAGCAGCGTAAAGGCATGCTTGGCCACGGCCGGAAGCGGTCGGTGCCAACCCAGAATGGGCCGATGGCTCATGGCGTGAATGCCGAACTCTCCATACGCCACCGCTTCGAGCCGTCGATACGCGGGGTGGTATTCGATCCACTGCCGGTCGCGCCCGAACCGATCGCGATGGTGCAATTGCGGCGGATGACGATCGGCCAGCGCCGCGCACTCATCAAGCTCACCTGCGGCCAGCTCACCCAGACGGTGTAAATGGGGTTGCAGATGGGCGAAGAGATCGTCCGGCAGATACAGGGCCAGCAGATCCTGCAGTGCCGCATCGTCGCGGTAAAAATTCATACCGCGGGTATCCGGTGCGATGGCCGATGCGTCGATGTCGCGCACTTCAGGGGGAGTATCGGCCATGCTGTGCTCCGTCATTCCGCCAGGCTGGCATCAAATCCCTTTTCGCGCAGCGCACGCACGACGTGGTCGGCCTGCTCCTCGCCGCGCATCTGCAGCACCAGATCGACCATCGCCGCGCGCACCGAGGATCCACCGAAGGTGCGCTGGTGGGCGATGTCCACGATATTGCTGTCCAGCTCACCCAACAGATTCGTCAAACGGCCGAGCGCACCCGGCACGTCGTCGACCTCGACACGCAACCTGACGAGCCTGCGGCTGCGCACCAGCCCGCGTTGCAGAATCGACGAGAGAATCATCATGTCGATATTGCCGCCGGAAACGACCAACGCCACGCGGCGGCCGCGGAAACGATCCGCATTGGACTGCAACGCAGCCAGTGCCGCAGCGCCGGCGCCCTCAGCCAGTGTCTTCTCGATCTCGAGCAGCGTGAATATCGCCCGCTCGATCTGCTCCTCGCTCACGCAGAGCATATCGTCGACATGTTGATGGATCAGCGCCATCGTCAGGGCGCCTGGAGACTTCACGGCGATCCCTTCGGCCACGGTGCCACCGCCGCTCACCACGTCGTCGCGCCGACCGAACGCGGCCCAGGCCGATGCGTAGCGTTGTGCCTGCACACCGACGATCTGGATATCCGGCTTGATCGTTTTCGCTGCCACCGCCACGCCCGCGATCAGCCCGCCACCACCCACAGGCACGAGCAGCACGTCGAGATCCGGAACCTGCATCAGCATTTCGATGCCGAGCGTGCCCTGCCCCGCAATCACGGCCGCGTCGTCGAATGGATGCACCAGTACGAGATTGCGGCGCTGCGCTTCGGAGAGCGCAAAAGCGCGCGCTTCTTCGAACTGACTGCCGAACAGAATGACCTCCGCGCCAAAGACCTTCGTCTGCTCCACCTTCGAATTGGGGGTGGTGCGCGGCATGACGATGCAGGTGGGTACACCGAGGCGTTTGCCGTGATAGGCAACTGCCTGTGCGTGATTACCGGCCGACATGGCAATCACGCCGCGCTGACGCTCCTCCTGCGTGAGATCCAGCAACCGGTTCAACGCGCCGCGCTCTTTGAACGATGCCGTGAATTGCTGATTCTCGAACTTCAGATAAACCTGCGCGCCCGTGAGAGCCGACAGCGTGGTGGAATGTTGCAGCGGCGTTGCGACAATCTGCGGGCGGATGCGCTGTTCCGCCCTTTGTATGTCGGCCAGCGTAATGCTCATCTGGAGCCGCGTTCGTAAGGGTGGCTTAGTATACTGCGCGGCATGCGCCGTCACCTACTCATCATCTATCACAGCCAGACCGGAAACACGGCGGCCATGGCGCGTGCGGTCCTTGCCGGGGCCAGCGACGAATGCGTCGAACAGATCGATGTACGCTTTCTGATGGCGGCCACTGCAGGTCCTGACGACCTTCTATGGGCGCACGCGCTGTTGCTGGGCACACCCGAGAATTTCGGCTACATGTCCGGCGCGCTGAAGGACTTTTTCGACCGCACCTTCTATCCCGTCGAGGGCCGCATTCAGGCACTGCCATATGCCGTGTTCATCAGCGCTGGCAACGACGGCAGCGGCGCGTTGCGCGCCATCCGTCGCATCGCCAATGGGTATCCGCTGCAAGAGGTTCAGGAACCCATTATCGCCAAGGGCATCGTCACGCAAGATATCCTTGCGCAATGCCGCGACCTCGGCCTGACGCTCGCAGCCGGACTCGAAGCCGGCATCTATTGAGGGATTGCGGGCGCACGACCATCACGATCGAGTAATGCTGATCACTTCGCGCAGATCGCGCGACGAGGCGCCCACCGAAATTCGGAATTCGCCCGCTTCAACCACCCAGTCGGCAGCGGCGACGTCGTAGAACGCAAAATCGCGCCGTTCGAGAATGAACTGCACTGTCTGCGACTCACCGGCCGCAAGCGCGAGTTTCGTGAATGCGCGCAGCTCCCGCAGCGGGCGTTGCACGCACGCAACCGGATCCGCCACATACAGCTGCACCACTTCCTGGCCTGCGCAAGCACCTGCATTGCGAACGGTCAGCGTCACTACCACCTGCGCATCGGCAACATACTGCGTCGCATCAGCGCGCAACTGCGAATACTCGAAGGCGGTATAGGACAGCCCAAAGCCGAACGAAAATTCGGGTTCGATGTCACAATAGTCGTAGTGGCGATAGCCGACGAATACGCCTTCGCCGTAGCGCACGTGACCGCGCTCACCGGGGTAGTTCGTATACGCCGGCGTATCCTGCAGCCGTTTCGGAATCGTCATCGGCAGCCGCCCCGACGGATTCACCGCACCGCTCAGCACATCGGCCAGCGCATTGCCGAACTCCTGCCCCGGGTACCACACCTGCAGGACGGCCCGCGGCGCCTCAAGCCAATCGCCCATGCTCAGGGGTGAACCCGCGTTGATGACCACCACGGTGTTCGGATTCGTCCACGCCACGCGCCGGATCAGTTCCACCTGTGCGCCGGGCAGTTCGAGATTGGCTCGATCGTGGCCCTCGGATTCCCACTCGCCGGTGAGTCCTACCACTACGATCGCGACATCCGCCTCGCGCGCTGCGGCGCAGGCCGCGTCGATATCATCCGTCATCGAGGGCGACGCCATGCCGATGCGCACGCCGGCCATCGCGCCGACACCGTTACGGTCGTACTCCACCTCAACGCGCGCAACCTCTCCCGCTCCCAGTTGCACGGCGCCCTGCGCCTCGTCGCTGCCCCCGCCAAAGAACGAATCGCCGCGTCGCTGCGCCGTCCAGTTGTCGACAATCACCTCACCATTTACCGCCAGTCGCGACAGACCCGCACTCATGAGGCTGAAACGATGCACGCCGGACGACTCCGGTGTGAACTCCGTGACGATGCGCGCGGAGAAATCCGTCTCGACCACCGGCGAGAATCGGCCGAACCACACCAGTTCGCTGCGCCGCGGATGGGTCACGAGCGCTGCTTCACCCGTGCGGCTGTGGTTGTTGTAGAACGCGACCTCCACGCCTGCGCGATCGGAGTCGGGTACGCGACATTGGCGCACCGGCAGCAGCGGCAGATATTTGAAACTCTTTACACCGCGCGTGACACTGACCTGCGCATCCGGCCAGCGCGCGGCGACCCCCGCCGCTGGATCGATCACATAGTGCGGAGCAAGCGATGAACTGCCACCGCCCAGGATCTGCGGCTGCACTGCGTTAGGACCTATCAGCGCAATCCGTGTGGGATGCTGCAAAGGCAGGATGCCGTCATTTTTCAGCAGCACGGTGCCTTCGGCCGCGACCCGGCGAATCAACGCTCGATGCTCGGGTCGATCCAACGACAACTCCGCGCCGCGCGGTGCGCCGTCCAGCCGCCCGGTTCGAATCAACAGACGCAACTGGCGCCGCACCAACGCATCTATGGTCGCCTCCGGCACGTCGCCCGAGGCGATCGCTTGCAACAGCTTGTCGCCGCGGTGGCGCGTGGGGCCCGGCATTTCCAAATCGAGACCCGCCAGCGCAGCGCCCACCGTGTCGTAAGTACCGCCCCAGTCCGAGATCACGACTCCGTCGAAACCCCACTCGGCGCGCAGAATCTGCGCCAACAGGCGCACGCTGGCGCTGGCGTACTCGCCGTTGACGCGGTTGTAAGCCGACATCACCGACCATACGCCGGCGCGGCGCACGGCGTGCTCGAATGGCGCGAGATATATTTCGCGCAGCGTCCGTTCATCCACGTCGCTGCTGATCGACTGGCGTTGAAACTCGGAATCGTTGGCGACGTAGTGCTTCACGCAGCACGCCACACCCGCGCGCTGTACGTGCGTGATCAGCGCACAGGCCATCTCCGCCGTGAGGCACGGATCCTCCGAATAGCACTCGAAGTTTCGCCCGGCCAGAGGCGAGCGCTGAATATTCACCGTGGGACCCAGCAACACCTCTACGCCCTTGCTCGCACACTCCTGAGCCAGTGCGTCACCCACGGCGCCGATGAGTTCGCGATTCCAGGTGGCCGCCATCGCAGTGCCCACTGGAAACGAGGCGGATGTCGCACCCCCGATACTCTCGCCACGCACACCGTTGGGACCGTCGGATACCTTGTATTCGGGAATCCCAAGACGCGGCACGCCGGTGCTGAACCACAAGCCTGAACCCGCAGCCATCGACACCTTCTCAGCGAGCGTCATCCGCTCAATCAGCCCCTCAATGCGCCCGTTATCCACGCAGTTTGTACCCCACTCCATTGCCGGCTGCCCCCTCGGCCGCCCGTTGCGGCAGACTGAGCGTCTTCAGCATCTGCGTCACCCAGACAAAACTTGCTGCCGCGACCACCACATTGGCCACTGCACCGGCACCGAAAATACCCGCGTACCCCCAGATCCGGTCGAACAGCAGCGCCAGAGGCACATACACAACGGCCATCCGCGCGATGGTGAGCACCAGCGACGGCAGCGGTTTGCCCAGCGCGACAAAACAGCTGCCTGCCACCATCATCACCCCGAGCATCGAATAACTCAGCGGCACGATCAGCAGGTAGGTATACGTGGCTTCAATGACGGCGGGATCGTGATTGATCAGCCCAATGATGCCGCGACCCAGCCCCCCCAGCACGAGAAAGGCGAATAGGCCCCACCCGATGGAAAACCGGTAGCCCAGCCGCAGCGCCTGATCGATACGATCGCGATGCCCCGCACCCCAGTTCTGTCCAACCATCGGCGCGATGCTCGAAGACAGCGCCATCAGCACCATCAGCGCCAGGGATTCGATCCGCACGGCGACCCCGAATCCTGCAACGGCAGCGTGGCCGTATTTCGCCAGCAACCCGAATACGACCGCCATGGAAACCGGACCGATCAGGTTCGTGAGAATCGATGGGACGCCGATGCGCAACACCTCGCGCCACGAGTGCAGCACGCCGGACCAGGCACCCAACGGTTGAAATATGCCGCGGCGCGCGAGCACGTATGCGGTGGCCAGCAGCGTCAGGAGTCGTGACACGACGAACGCCCAAGCCGAGCCGGTATAACCAATGCCATCGTGAATGCCCGGCAGGCCGAAGATCAAAGCCGGCGCAAGCAGCACCTGAACGCCCGCGCCCGCTGTCATCAACGTGCCAGGCACCCGCGCATTGCCCAGCGCACGCAACATCGACATCGCCACCATCGGCAGCGCGAACAGGGGCAGCCCGATGAACCAGATGTCCATGTACGCCGTCACCATCGGCAGGATGACGGCATCCGCGCCCAGGGCCCGGAACAGATCATCGCCCCACAGCCGGCCCGACAGCGCAAGCGAAACAACGAGGATCAGCACCAGCAGCAGCGTGTGTGTGCCAAGCACATACGTGAGGCGGCGATCGCCCGTGCCGAGCGTACGCGACATGATCGACGTGGCACCGATGCCCAGCCCCATCGACACGGATGACAGTCCCATCACCACCGGGAACGAAAAACTCACCGCGGCGAGTTCCTGCGTGCCGATCCAGCCGATGTAGATGGTGTCGACCATCGAGGCGAGAATCATCGAGGAGATGCCGAGAAACATCGGCAGCGTCAGGCGCACGAGATGGCGGCCGACCGGCCCTGCGGTGAGATCCTCGGACGGCGGCACGCAAAATTCCCAAGTCGGTAAATCGGGTATTCTAACTGCCACATCCTGTCTTGATAGCGCCGTGACCTCAGAAGCATCCGCCACGGCTGGCCGCAGCGCCCGCATCGTGCAGTCCATCGACACAATCGACGCAACCCATTGGAATGCATGCGCCAATCCAGGCGGCGCGATCCCGGACAATCCATTTGTCGACCACGGGTTCCTGCACGCACTGGAAGCCAGTGGCAGCGCCGTCGCGCGCACTGGATGGCAGCCATTTCATCTGGTGCTCGAGGATGACGCCGGGGCGATCATCGGCGTGGTACCGATGTATTTGAAAGGACACTCCCGGGGCGAGTATGTATTCGACAGCGCCTGGGCAGACGCGTGGCACCGCGCCGGCGGCCGCTACTACCCGAAGTTACAGGTCAGCGTACCGTTCACGCCGGCATCGGGCCGACGCCTGCTAGCGCGACCGGGGCCTGACCAATCCGATACGGAGCAGCAGCTCGCGGCTGGCTTGCTGCAGGTGGCGCGTCAGACCGAGGTATCGTCGCTGCATATGACTTTTCTGCCCGAGTCGCAGTGGCAGATGGCAGGCACGATGGGATTTCTGCGGCGCATCGATCAACAGTTTCACTGGCACAACAACGGCTATGCCCACTTCGACGATTTTCTCGGTGAGCTGGCATCGAAGAAGCGCAAGAATCTGAAGCGCGAGCGCCGCGAGGTAGCGCAGAGCGGCGTCGAGATCGAATGGGTCACAGGCAGCGACATCCGCGAACATCACTGGGATGCGTTCTTCGATTTCTACACCGACACCGGCAATCGCAAGTGGGGGTCCCCGTACCTGACACGTCAATTTTTCAGCCTGGTCACCGCCGCGATGGCCGAGCGGATTCTGCTGATCATGTGCCGGCGCGGCGGACGCTATATCGCCGGTGCACTCAACTTCATCGGCAGCGATGCGTTGTACGGTCGCAACTGGGGCTGCGTGGAAGATCATCGCTTTCTGCATTTCGAAGCGTGCTACTACCAGGCCATCGACTTCGCCATCAGCCGCGGCTTGAGTCGTGTGGAAGCCGGTGCCCAGGGTCCGCACAAAGTGGCGCGCGGCTATCTGCCGCAAGCGACCTACAGCGCACACTGGATGCGCGACCCGGGGTTGCGCGATGCCATCGCGAGGTATCTGAAGGAAGAGCGCAGCTATGTCGAGCAGGATATCGACTACCTCAACGCACACACGCCGTTCCGGGCCAATCTGGCCGACATCGCGCGCAGCTGAGCGCTCACACGGCTTCGTTGTTCCCTTTGGATTCGGTCGGTGAAGTGATCGCGTTCGGCGCCAACCGCCAACACTCAAACGAAGGAGACGCAGATGTCGAAGGCGAGAGCGACGCTCGGCGTGGACGGAGCCCCACTGCCGGTGCTTTCACCGGAGCGGGATGCGCGCGTCTCGGCACGCCTCGTCAGGGTCATGTTCTACACACCCGGTTTCCTGGCCCTGTTGCTGATCAAGACCGGCGAGCCGGCGAGCTTTGGCGTGACAGTGGAGTTGCTGATGCTTTCGAGCGCCGCAGCCGTCGTGGCAGGTTTGTTCATCGGTACGCAGTCATCAGCAGGCGGCGCCGACCACGCGTCGAAGATCGGTCTGTGGAGTGGCTCGCTGGTGCTGGAATTGTTGTGTGCCGTGCCACTTTTGTGTGCCGTGCCGCCGCTGTTTCACGAACTCGCCCACAGCACCCTGCTGCACACCGCGGCACCTGGCGCGGTGGACTCGACACTGGGCGCCACCGAATTGCTGCCCGCCGTCGCCGTGCTGCCGTTCATGCTGTATCAGCTGGCTGGCTTCGGCACCCTGCATTACGTAATTTCCAAGCCGGTGAACTGGGTGCTCAACGGTGGCATTCTGGTATTGGTGATCGCGAGCTATGTGGCCAATCGCGAAGGAAACTACGGTGCCGAAGGCGCACTCGTTGGGACACTCGTGAGCGCCATGGCCATTGGGGTGTTCTACGGCGTACTTCGGCTGCGGCACATGCAGGCGACGTATGACGCCAACTGCCCGCCCAAGCCACCTAAGTGAACGGGCGGGCGGTCCTCAGCGCGCCTTCAGCAGATCGCGGATTTCGCCAAGCAACAGTTCCTGTGGCGGCGGTGACGCGGGGGCGGCAGGTGCGTCTTGTTCGTTCTTCTTCAGCGTGTTCATCGCCTTCACGAGAAGAAAAATCGCGAATGCGACGATGGTGAAGTCGACCACTGTCTGCACGAAATTCCCGTAGCCCAGCACAACGGCTGGCGCGCTGGCCGCGGCTTCCTTCAGCGTGATTGAAAGATCGCTGAAATCCGCGCCGCCCAGCAGAATGCCGAGCGGCGGCATCAGAACATCAGCGACGAACGACGAAACTATTTTGCCGAATGCGCCGCCGATGACGATCCCCACCGCCATGTCGACCACATTGCCGCGCATTGCAAACTCTTTGAACTCAGAAGCCAGTGACATGAATCGCCTCCGTGTACCTGAAATGGTGTGCGGTGCGCTGTATAGCATCGCGCATCGCAGCGCACAATCACTGCGCGCCGCTGCGCCAGGCGCGCATCGCGCTGAAACCGATGACCAGCAGCGTCGCAAGCTGAATGCCCGACCACCAGATGGTTGTCTGCGCCATCCCGTCACAGATCGGTTGATGGGCGTTGGCAGCGTTGACCAATTCCCGTGTCGTGCGCCACGCAGCCAGCAGCAGCAACGGTGCTAGCAGCAGACCCGGCAATCGCAACGCGCTGCCGATTCCAGGCACGGCGAACCCCACGCGCAGGCCGGCACAGAACAACCACGTGACAGGGGTGAAGAGAAGCAGCACTAGCCGCGCCTGTTCATCATCGACGGTGCAATGAATCGCCGACAACGCGGCCAGCCATACACAGTGGGTCAGGAGCACCAGCCACGCCGTCAGCGATCCGCCGAGCCGCAAGACCAGCTCGGCCACGCTCATGCGCGCCAGTGCGTGTCAGAGATAACCGTTGACCTGACCGAGGTAGGTTTGCAGCCGCTGCACGTTGGCGGGGCCCATGCGCAACATCTGCTTCTGCAGAGGCTTGAGCCCTTCGAGTGCTGGGTCAGCGTATTTGTAAAACACCTTCGGCTGGACGAGCTCGATCTCACCATCGATCACGGGTACAGCCAGCGCCTGATCGATGCCCTTGTGAACGGCCGTAATCGGATCGGGGTCGAGCTGACCCAGTTCTTTCATGGCCTCCACCAGGAGCGGCGCGAGATTCGTCAGCATTGACGCGGCACGCCGCGGTTCGACGCTCACCACCGAATCTACGAATGTGTCGTAGCGCTGATACGCTTGCGCGTCGACGAAAATTCTCTCATCCCGTTTCGTCACGGTGTACTTGCCCGACGGCGCCAGAAAGCCGAGCTGGCGGCGCGGATAGTCGCCACCCGCTGCATTGTCGACCACCACGGCCAGGCGTCGAACGAGGTCTTGCTGTGCGAGCCACTCGGACAGCTGCTGTCCGGGAAGCGCCTCCACCTGCTCGCGGACAAAGACATCGCTGTCGTTCAGCGGTGGCAGTTGCGGCGCCTGAACGGCGGGTGTGACGGGCACGTCCATGTCGATGTCGGCCGGCGGTTGCACGGCGGGGGCGACAGGCAATGGCGCGGGCGCCACTTCGGCAACGTCCCGTGCCTGCCACCACCATATCCCGGCGGCAAGCGCTACCACCGCCACCACAACAATGATGATCATGCGCTGCTGCATGGCGTCCTCCTCGATGAACAATTGCAATCAATCGACGTGATGGCGCGCGGCACCGGTCGACCTGCGTGGCCCCATCGTGCCATGAATTCAACTATCATTTGCAGTTTTTCGCACACTGCAAAATGAATACACCCATCACCGCGGTCGCCGCCGTAACGACCCATCGCATCGCCCCCGGCGCCTCGGTCACCATCGCCGGGTGGGTGCGCACCTTGCGCACCTCCAAGGGTGGTTTTTCCTTCATCGCCGTACACGACGGATCGTGTTTCGACGCGCTGCAGGTGGTGGCTGCGGAAAGCCTGCCCAACTACACGCAGCAGATCATCAAACTCACCACGGGCTGCGCCGTAACAGTCACGGGCACCGTCGTCGAGAGTCAGGGGCGCGGCCAGGACCGTGAAATTCACGCGACAGCGGTAACGCTGGTCGGGACCATCGACGATCCGGAAACCTATCCCATCGCGAAGAAGCAGCATACGTTCGAGTATCTGCGCAGCGTGGCCCATCTGCGGCCGCGTACCAATACGTTCGGCGCAATCGCGCGCGTGCGCAATGCCGTCGCTCAGGCGGTGCATCGCTACTTTCACGCCCACGGATTCGTCTGGGTGAACACCCCCATCATCACTGCCAGCGACTGCGAAGGCGCGGGCCAACTGTTTCGCGTCAGCACACTCGATGCGCTCAATCCGCCGCGCTCGGCTGATGGTGCCGTGGATTTCAGCCAGGATTTCTTCGGTCAGCAGACCTATCTCACCGTGTCGGGACAGCTGAATGTGGAGAGCTATTGCCTGGCGTTGTCGAAGGTCTATACCTTCGGTCCGACGTTCCGCGCCGAGAATTCCAATACGGCGCGACACCTGGCCGAGTTCTGGATGATCGAACCCGAAGTCGCCTTTGCGGATCTGTCGGCCAACGCCGATCTCGCGGAAGACTTCCTGAAAACCGTCTGCCGGGATGTGCTGGATGAACGCGGTGACGATATGGCGTTCTTCGCCGAGCGCATCGATAAAACCGCCATCAGCCGACTCGAGAGTGTCATCAATGCCCCGTTTGTGAGAATGGAATATGGCGACGCCATCGACATTCTGAGTAAGTGCTCAGCCTCATTCGAATTCCCGGTGCAGTGGGGACTCGATCTGCAGTCGGAACACGAGCGCTACCTCACCGAGCGTCACGTCGGGGGTCCGGTGGTCGTGGTGAACTACCCGAAGGATATCAAGGCCTTCTACATGCGCGGTAACGATGACGGCCGCACGGTCGCAGCCATGGATGTACTCGTGCCCGGCGTGGGCGAGATCATCGGCGGCAGCCAGCGCGAAGAGCGGCTGACGATGCTGGATGCCCGCATGGCCGAGCAGGGCTTGTCCCACGAATTGCAGTGGTATCGTGACCTGCGCCGCTACGGCAGCGTGCCCCACGCCGGATTTGGTCTGGGTCTCGAACGACTCGTGCTGTATATGACGGGGATGGACAATATTCGCGATGTCATCCCGTTCCCGCGGGTGCCAAACAGCGCGAGCTTCTAACGGATACCTCAAGGGGTGTCACGGATACGTGAATGATCGCTTCCCTGCTCCGCCTGAAGCCGTTCATCGCCCGCTACCGTGGCATGCTCGGTGCGGGCATCTTCGCGTTTCTGCTGGCGCGCATATTCGAAGCCGCCGCCCCGATGTTTCTGCGACAGGGCATCGATACCATCGCCGCAGGATCCGCCGACGTGCTGATTCCCGTACTGGGAATCATCGCATCGGTGATCGCCCGGTTCGTCGTCGTCTCCTATGCGCGCGTCGCAGTGCGCCGGGTCGGCTTCAACATTGCATTCGACCTGCGCGAGCGCCTGTACGCGCAGCTGCAGCTGCAGGGTGCGAAGTTTTTCTCGCAGTTCAGCATCGGCGACATGATGACGCGCGCGGTTGCCGACATCTCGCTCGTGCAGCGGCTGATCTCGATGGGCAGCATCCTGCTCGTGGTGCTGATATTCGCAACCGTCGTCGGCTTCGGCTTCATGCTGTATCTGTCGCCGGCGCTGACGCTGTTCATACTGCCGCCGCTGCCGGTGATATTTCTGTACGCCTGGTATGCGTCGCGCGAGATGGGTGTGTCCACGCGCGAAGTACAGGATCGGCTGTCCGACCTCGGCACGCATGTGCAGGAGAATCTCTCGGGCATCCGCACCATCCAGGCGATGGTGCAGGAAGACAACGAGATTGCGCGCTTTGCGATCACGAACCAGGCCTACGCGGATGCGTTTTACCGCCAGGCCCGGATCAACTCGGTGATGACAGCGTGGATGCCCACGCTCGCTGCCGCCTGCTCGATCGTGATTCTCGGCTACGGCGCCAGCCTCGTCGTTTCTGGCGCGATCACCGTCGGCACGTTCGTCGCATTCTTCTCATACATGGGCATGGTGGTGCAGCCGTTCCGTGTTGCCGGATTCATCGTCAATCTGTTTCAACGCGCCGCAGTGGCATCGGACCGGCTGTTCGAGGTATTCGACCTCACCCCGGAGATCGAAGACCGGCCGAGTGGCGCCGCACCCGCGCAGATCAGGGGCGAGATCGAGTTTCGCCACCTCGATTTTTCCTACGATGCGCAGCGCGCGCCCGCGCTGAACGATATCTGTCTCACCATCGCCGCCGGTGAATCGATCACCATCATGGGACGCGTCGGAGCCGGCAAGACCACGCTGCTCAAGCAACTGGTGCGCATGCTGCAGACACCACGCGGCTCGGTACTTGTCGACGGCGTCGATGTGCTCGACTACCCGCTGGCCCAGCTGCGCTCCCAGATCGCCATGGTGCCGCAGGATCCGTTTCTGTTCGCCGAACCGCTACGCGACAACCTCACCTACGACGATCCGGTGCGCGCGCTCGATGCCATCTGGGAAGCCGCGGCATCGGCCGACTTCAAAGCCACGGTGGAGGACTTTCCAGAACAGCTGGACACCATCATCGGCGAACGCGGTGTCACGCTATCGGGTGGTCAGAAGCAGCGCGCCACCCTCGCCCGCGGGCTGATTCGCCACGCACCCGTGCTGATTCTCGACGACTGTTTTTCCAGCGTTGATACCGAAACGGAGGAGCACATCCTCTCCGAGTTGAAACGCGTGCGCGCGCATCAGACCACGGTGCTGGTATCGCATCGCGTATCCACGGCGCGCCACTCCGACCGCGTGGTGATCATCGATGAGGGTCGCATCGTCGAGGTGGGCAGCCACGCGGAGCTGATTGCCGCCGGCGGTTTGTACGCCGAACTGGAGCGCATTCAGCGTGAAGGCGCGGAGGAAGCCGACTATGTGACCAGAAGCACCACCGCGGGCATCGACGCATGAGCGAACTCGCGCTGCCACCGCAACCGCCACGCAACCATGCGATGTTCGACGCCGAACTGACGGGACAGGCGCTGAATCTCAAACTCGTGCGCCGCCTGCTGGGATGGCTGCGCCCATACCGCGTCACCGTTGCGCTGAGTTCACTGTTGATCCTGGTCTCATCGGCCCTGCAGGTACTCCTGCCGGTTGTGATTTCGGTGGTTGTGGTGGATCACATCATCATGGGGTCCCCGGGACACATCACACCCGATATGGGCATGATCGCTTTGTCCGCCTGGGTGCAGACAGAACTGTCCATCTCGCCCCTGTTCGCCGCGTGCCTGTTGTACGCCGTGCTGCAGATCGGCTGGGCCATCACGGGTCACTACCACCGCATGACGCTGACGCGGGCGGTCATCAACGGTCTGCGTGATCTGCGCATGGATCTGTTCCGCCATCTCGAATCACGGCCATCATCGTTCTACGACCGCGTGGCCGTGGGTCGGATCATGACGCGGGTCACCAACGATATCGAAGCGTTGTACGAACTGTTGCGCGGTGTCGGCACATTGATCGGTGAGTTCGTGCCGTTCTTCGTGGCACTGGCCATCATGCTCGCGGTGGATGTGCAGCTGACACTGATCCTGCTGCTGGTGCTGCCCGTGATGGGTTCAGCCACCGTCTGGTTTCGGCGCTTGACCGGACGGCTGTTCCGTCTGGTGCGACTGTCGGTGTCCGCGCTGAATCAGAATCTTCAGGAAAACCTCGCGGGGATGCAGGTCGTTCAGCTCTCGGAACGCCAGGCATTCAATCTGGAGCGCTACCGCGAACTCAATGCGCACAATCGCGACTTAGAGATGCGTTCGATGAATATCGAAACCCTGTATGGCGCTTTCACCGACAGCGTCTCGTCCATCGCACTGGGACTCGTGGTGTGGTACGGCGCGAGCGCCGTGATCGGTGAGCAGGTTTCGCTGGGGGGCGTCATTCTCTTCACCCGCTTCATCGACATGCTATTTCATCCCATCGTCGTACTGGGCGAGCAGACCAATATCCTGTTTCGCGCCATGGCCAGCGGCGAGCGAATTTTCCAGGCGCTGGACTGGGACGAAAAAATCCACGAACCTGCTGAACCCGCTGTCCTGCCGCAACGGCTGCACGGCGCACTGCAGTTCCGTCATGTGAACTTTGCCTACGATCCGGCGACACCTGTGCTGCGTGATGTTTCCTTCGACATCCGCGCCGGCGAAACGCTCGCCATCGTCGGGCCCACCGGGTCCGGCAAGAGCACCCTCATCCGCCTGTTGGGCCGCTTCTACGATTTCGCCGACGGCCAGATCCATCTCGACGGCATCGACTTGAACTGCATTCACACCCGCGACCTGCGTCGCCGCATCGGTGTGGTACTTCAGGACTTTCATATCTTCTCGGGCACCATCTACGACAACATCGCGCTGGGCGATCGTCGTATTTCGCGCGAACGCGCCACCGAAGCGGCGCGCACGGTGAATGCCCATGACTTCATTTCGAGCCTCCCCGATGGCTACGACACACACCTTGCCGAACGCGGCCAGAATCTCTCCCAGGGACAACGCCAG
>JAQBCT010000303.1:0-5102 GCA_032124855.1 Gammaproteobacteria bacterium | reverse complement strand
CCTGGAGCCAGTGTATCGATCGAAGCACCCAGTTTTGTCGCGGCCGTACCGGTTGCAAGCCGTGCGCATGCCGTGTCGTATAGCGGCTCGCGCAGTTCACGGTTCACCGCCACCTCGTCGATATTGCGGATCAACCGTTGCGCCAGGCCACGTTGCGCATCGTTCGTCATCGTCATGCGCTTCCTTCCGCCACCAGCAATTTCTTCTTCGTCGCTGCACCCCATCGGTAGCCGCCCACGCCGCCGCTCTTGGGCAGCACGCGATGACACGGTACCGCAATCGCCACCGGATTGGCGCCGCACGCGTTCGCCACCGCGCGCACCGAACGCGGCGCGCCGATGGCCTGCGCGACTTCACTGTAGGTGCGTGTCTGGCCCGCGGGAATATCACGCAACGCACGCCACACCCGCTCCTGAAACGCGCTACCCCGGATATCGACGGGCAATTCCCGCCACTCAGCACGGCTGTCGGCAAATTCAAAGAGCGCTTCGATCCAGGCATTGTCAGACTCGCGACATTCCGCCCGGGCAAATTCGGCATCGAACCCGGCGATCAGTGAGCTACGCGACGACCCAAACCGCGCGCAACACAGCCCGCGCGAGGTGGCCGCCACCAGCAGCCAGCCCAGACGTGTGTTGCGGATGGCGAAATCGATGCATTCACCGGCGCCCGCGCCCGCATAGGTGGACGGCGCCATGCCCAGACGGCCCGGTGCGTTCTCGTAGGCGCGCCCGGCCGAGCCATAGCCGGCCTCGTACACTGCATCCGTGACCCGCGCGCCACCGCGCAGCGCACCGCGCAGGCGTGCCGCCTTTACCGCCTGCAGATACTGGCCCGGCGCAATCCCCAGCAGCATCTTGAAGTCGCGCCGCAGCGTGCGCTCGCTGACGTGCGCGTCGCGCGCGAGCTCGGCCAGCGTGCGCGACGGCTGGGCTTCTGCCATTGAATTGCAGCAATCAATCACGATGCGCGCGGCATCGCTTGCGACGCTGTGCGCTTCGGGCCGGCAACGTTTGCAGGCGCGCAATCCCGCGCGCTCGGCACTCTGCGTGTCGCTAAAGAAGCGCACGTTTTCGCGATTGGGTCGCCGCGCCGGGCAACCTGGACGGCAATAAATGCCGGTGGTGAGCACGCCGTAGAACAGCGCGCCTTCGAAGGCGGCATCGCGATTGTGCAACGCCTGCCAGAGTACTTCGTTTGGTTCGATCATCGTGGCTTTCTCATACCTGGTACCCGCGCAAGTCTCCACAAGAGGCCCGTCCTGCGCACTCCGCTAATGGACACCGCAATCGAGGAGCCGCTGCAGTTCATCGTGTGGCAATGCATGTACGGTATGGTCATCGCACCCGCTCATCGTCTCATTCACGACCAGCGCGTTGATCACCGCTTCGTCCACGGCCTGGATCGTGGCTTCGAAGAACGGATCCAGCTGCCAGTCCGGCACGAACGCCGCGCGCGCAAGTTGTTCCTCGTCGTGCAATGCGTCCGCATTCGCGGTGCTCAACGCCAGAAATATATCCCCGGATCCATTGCCGGAGATGGCACCGCCGCGACCGATGCCCAGTCCAACCCGGCGGGCCAACCGCTTCAGCTGGTGCGGCAACAGGGGAGCGTCTGTAACGAGAATCGCAATCACCGATCCCGTTTCGCCACCGCCACGCGGATCTGGCTCCCAGTCCTTCAACGCCGCTCCCACGGCAACCCCTGCAATGGTGAGCTGCTCCCGCCGACCGAAATTGGCCTGCACGAAGGCGCCAACGTAATAACCCTCGCCGGCGAAGGAGACGCGCCGCGACGCAGTGCCCGAACCGCCCTTGAAGCCGTAGCAGATCATGCCTGTGCCGCCCCCCACACTGCCTTCCTCTATCGCACCACCGAGAGCTCCGTCCAGCGCCGCGAAGACGTGTTCGTCGCGCACATGGAAGCCGTTGATATCATTGAGATAGCCGTCGAAGGTCTCCCCAGTCACCGGCAGGGCCCACTGCGCGATGCCGCCGGTGCGATTGACGAGCCATTTGATCGTGGCATCGCGCACCGTGCCGCAGGAATGCGTGTTGGTGATGCAGATGGGGCCCTCGCAGCGGCCGCTCTCCTCCACCCAATGGCAACCGGTCAGTTCGCCGTTGCCGTTCAGGCTGAAATAGCCTGCAAATACATTGGCCGCAGCGCCCGCACGCCCGCGTGGCAAAATCGCCGTGACCCCCGTGCGCACTGGACCCTGGCCAAGCACCCTGGCACCTGAGCCGCTGATCAACGTGGTGTAGCCCACCTCCACGCCGGCCACATCAGTGATCGCATTGAAAGGACCCGGCTCGCCCGCGAACGGTACGCCGATGGCCCGCGCACGGGGTTTGCCGGAGGGGGTGTGGTGCATGGTTTGGTGGCCGCCGAAAACTGCATTACATTGCGAGGCGCGCCATGGAGCAAGCGTGCACCACGGAGGGAACGATGGGCGAGCCGATTTGGTACATGCAGCGCACGCGCAGCTACTACGGCGCACTGGGCTATCCCGCCTATCAATGGGCGCATTTCGATGACGTCCCGTTCGCTCGCCCGCAGCGGCCGCTGAAAGATTCGCGACTGGTGCTGATCACCACCGCGGCCCGCTTCGATGCGACGCTGGGCGACCAGGGTCCAGGTGCTGCCTACAACGCCGGCGCGAAGTTCTACCAGGTCTATCACGCCCTGATGCAGCCCACCCCGGATCTTAGGATCTCCCACGTGGGCTACGACCGGGTACATACCACGGCCACTGATCCGAACAGCTGGTTGCCCGTCGCGGCGCTGCAGGATGCCGTGACACGCGGCACGGTGGGATCGTTGGCCGATGACGTGATCGGCCTGCCGACGAACCGCTCGCAGCACACCACCCTCACAACCGACGCAACCGCTGTCCTGGATCTCTGCATCACGCAACGCGCGGATGTGGCGCTGCTGGTGCCCAATTGCCCGGTGTGTCACCAATCCACCGCGCTGACCGCGCGCCACCTGGAAGCCAACGGCATCGCGACCGTCGTGATGGGCTGCGCGCGCGATATCGTCGAACATGTGGGCGTGCCGCGTTTTCTGTTCAGCGACTTTCCGCTGGGCAATTCGGCCGGTAAACCACACGACGTTGCCTCGCAACGCGCGACGCTGGCCGCTGCGCTGTCGCTGTTCGATGACGCAGCGCAGCCGCGCACCACCAACGTATCCGCCCAGCGCTGGTGCGACGACGACCACTGGAAGGCGGATTTCATGAACATCGGCGCGCTGAGCGAGGCGGAACTGGCGCGACGCCGCGCGGAGTTCGCCCAGCAGAAAGCGGTGGCATTGCAGATCCGTAAGGCGGGCGCATGACCACGCTGCCCAGAACATCGTTCGCCATGGTGCAGACCGCAGTGCGCACGCTGGAGCCCCGCGACATCGCCATCCCGGACATCGACGCAGACTCCGCCCTGCTGCGCCTCGAGGCCTGCGGCATCTGCGGCTCGGATTACGAGCAGTTCGAGGGCCAGTTGCGCACGCCTATGCCGGTGGTCCCGGGCCACGAACCCCTGGGGCGAATTGCGAGGATCGGCGACCGCGCGGCCAAACGCTGGGGTGTGGATGTGGGCGACCGGGTGGCCGTGGAGACGATGCTGTCGTGCCGCCACTGTGGTCCGTGCCTGTCAGGCAGCTATCACCTGTGCGATACCCGGCGCATCTATTCCTACATTCCGTTGTCGGAATACCCAGGGCTGTGGGGCAGCTATTCGCAATATATGTACCTGGCACCCAATACCATCGTGCACCGGATGAGCCCGGCGCTGCCGCCCCAGATCGCCGTGATGTTCAATCCGCTGGGCGCCGGCTTTCGCTGGGCGGTGGAGATGCCCAACACCCGCCCTGGCGATTCGGTGGTAATCCTCGGTCCCGGGCAGCGCGGGCTCGCCTGCGTCATTGCCTGCCGTGAGGTTGGCGCCGGTACCATCATCGTCACAGGTCTGGCCGCGGACGCCAACAAGCTTGCGCTGGCGCGGCTATATGGTGCCGATCATACGATCGACGTGGACAACGAAAATGCGGTGAAGCGCGTGAAGGAGCTCACCGACGGGCGGGGCGCGGACACCGTAGTAGACGTTTCATCCTACGCAACGAAGCCTGTTGCCGATGCGCTGTCGATGGTGCGCACCGGCGGCACGGTGGTGCTTGCGGGCGTGAAGGGCTTTCGCGCTGTGGATAATTTCGTATCGGATCTCGTGGTCATGAAGGAGATCAACATCAAGGGCGCCATTGGCGTGACGTCATCCGGGTACAAGGCTGCCATCCGCCTGATCGAATCCGGACGCGTGCCGATGGCGAAGATGCATACCCACGATTTCCCGTTGGAGGACGCCGAGCTTGCCATTCGCACGCTCGCACGCCAGGTCCCGGGAGACGAATCCATCCACTCCTGTCTGATTCCACCGCACTGAGAGCCATCGATGAAATACGGCCTGATCCTCACCCGCTCAACCATCCAGGGGCAGATCGATGCAGCGCAACGCGCCGAGGGCGCCGGTTTCGAATCGGTGTGGACCACGGAGTTCTTCAATGCCAATGGATTAGTGCGCCTGGCCGCCATCGCCACGGCGACGAAGCGTGTGCAGCTGGGCACCGGCATTGCATATGCGTTCATGCGCTCGCCCATGCTGGCCGCGAGTGCCGCTCTGGATATCGATGAGCTCTCCGACGGACGCATGCTGCTGGGCCTGGGGAGCGGCACCAAAACGATGAACGAGAACTGGTACTCGACGCCCTTCGACGCACCGCCCGCACCGCGCATGAAAGACGCGATCGGCCTGATCCGTGCCGCGTTCGCCGCCCAGAAGGGCGGCGGACTCAACTACCAAGGGCCCCACTACAACGTGAACATTCCGCAGTTCTCACGTCCCGGTGCGCCCCGGGCATCGATTCCCATCGCCATTGCCGCCGTGAATCGCGGCATGATCAAAACGGCGGCGGCGGTCGCGGACGGCCTGGTGGGCCACCCGATTTACACGCGCAAGTACATCGCTGAAACCGTACTGCCGCTGCTGGAAGGCAGCCAATGCGCGCTGCTGCCGTATATCATTGCGAGTGTGGCTGACGATCCCGCTCAG
>JAQBCT010000302.1:0-25434 GCA_032124855.1 Gammaproteobacteria bacterium | reverse complement strand
TGTTCCTGTCCGTCGACAACGCCAGCGGCGCCGTCGTGCTGGAGGCACCCGGCGCAAAGCCGCTGCGAACCGTTGCGCCGTCGTTAACGGAATTCTTGAGGGGCATCGATCCCGCGCCGCCCGCCTTGCATCCCGAGCGGATGGTCACCTCGCTCTGAGTCGTGACCGCGGCGGTGCAGGGGTGGTCCGCGGCGCATCGCCTGCGCCAGCTGTTTGCGCTCGACAGCACTCAACTGGCTCGCGAGCGCGACGAATGCCTCATGGCTGGCGAGTTGCGCGGCCGTGAGATTATCCAGCAGCGTGCTCAGTGAGGCAGCGAGCGCATCCGCGTCGAACGGTTCACGAACCAGTGCCTCGACCACTGCGCTCTGGTTGCGGCGCATCTTGCGCAACAGGGGAATGGTGTCGCTCATATGTTCGCGAAGGGTAGGCCGTACGCTGGCGCGCCGCGCATCGTCCATGAAACCCAACAAGCGTACGAAGCCGACGGTCGGATCCGGTCCGTATGCTGGCGGGGGACCGAGCCCCGATAAGCGTCCGAATACGAAACCCGCCAGCAATAGATTGAATATAACCGACACGGCGAGCCCGCCGATCAGCCATCTGTTACTGCGCATCGGCAACCTCCGCGTAAGCGACGAATGTGAAGAGGCTGACATCGGTAATCAGTTCGTCATTGATGGCGTTGCCATCTGAGTAGCCGGCACCAATCGCGAATCCCAGGCACAACGGCACCAGGGCAAAGACCAGCGGGCGCAGCCAGCCGGCGCCAAACCCGAACGCGGCAATGGTCAGCGGTTGCGTCCGTTCACGCTCCAGCACACCGAGGATGCGGGCGCGCAGCGCTGATGTGGATGAGGTTTGCACGGTCAATGCCGCGTCGAGCGCGCGGTCGAGTTCCAGCGCGTGCTCATGCAGATTGCGCGCGGTGGGTGAGACTTCCAGCAGAGCGTTTGCGCGCGCCGCCAACGCCGGCGCCCAGCGCGCAAGCACCCCACCTGTCGTGTCGAGCTGCCGCTCGAACTCCGCGAGCGTCATCGGTTCTGCGTGCATGGCTGCGTCTCCTTGGTGCGGACAACTGACGATGGCTGCGGTTGTGAATCAGCTATTGGCAGCAGCGTCGCCTTCAAAGTACGGCGCGCCCGCGCGAGCAGGGATTCGACGGCCTCGACACTCACCTGCAGCACCGCCGCGGCATCTGGATTGGATAGACCATCGAAGTGGCACAGCAACAACGCGCTGCGCTGACGTTCCGGCAGCGCGGCGACGGCCTGCCGAAGCGTAGCGGCCCGGCGCGCCGCTTCGAGAACCGTTGCGGCATCCGGGGTGTCGTCGCTGAGCTCATCGAGTCCGTCCGGCGATGTCTCGCGCCGTCGACGATAGCCGTCAATTGCCAGGTTGCGGGCAATCCGGAACAGCCAGGTACTGAATTTGACCCGCCCGCTTTGCCAGCGTCGCGCGTGTCGCCAGACGCGCAGCAGTGTCTCTTGCGCCAGCTCATCCGCATCAGCGGGATTGCCTGTTGCGCGCAGCAGGAACCGTTGCAGCGATGCGAGATGGCGATCAAGCAGCACCGTGAAGGCCGCTGCATCGCGCTGCTGCACCCGCGCCATCAATTCCTCGTCGGTCGATGCGGGCAACCGTTGTGCTCAATTCGTGGTCGCGGGCGGAGCTTGTTTCGCCGCGCGTATTTCCTGTCGCGTCACCTTGCCATCGCCATCGGTATCCATGGCGGAGACGCGTTTGGGCCCCGGTGGGAATTCATCGGGTGTCAGTACGCCGTCGCCATTGCTGTCGAGCCTGGCAAACATCTTCTCGTGCATCAGTGCCCGCATGGCTTCGTGCAGCTTGGTGAACTCGGCTTCTGAGATCTGGCCATTGCCATCCGTATCCAACGCCTTGAACAAGGCTGCGTCGAACTCGGCACGTTCGGCGTCGGTGGGTGCGTGCATACCGCTACCGGGCCCCATGCCGCCGTGGCGCTTGTGATGCGCACGTGGGGCATCGCCTCGGCCACCGGGTGGCTTGACCGTTGCGAATTCCGTCGGCGTGATCTTACCGTCACCGTTGGCATCGGCCTTGGCGAACGCCTGGGCTGCGCGTTCATTCACCTTTGCCACGTCGATGCTGCGCTGGGGTGTCGCGGCCGGCGCCGTGGCGGGTGCGGCAGGCTCTGCCGCAAATGTGGACGCGGCGGCCACGGCCGCGGTCAGCGCCGCGGCGGCGATTTGGCGACGGGTTCTGGTGGACAAGGTCATGGGATGCTCCGTTGGCTGAGTGCTGTGAACTTATACGGCGCACCGCAGCAATTCCGGCGCAGCAATATCGCATTACTGTGAGGTGGCGTAGTCGATTGCCGTGAGTATCAGTCTGGCGGAACCCTCCGGGCGTTTCACGACCACTTCATCGCCACACTGCTTCTTCAGCAGCGCGCGCGCCACGGGCGAATCGATGCTGATGAAATCGGTCTCGCGATCGAACTCATCCGGTCCGACGATGCGGTAGCGCTGCGTGGCCCCGTGCTGATCGGTCACTGTCACCCAGGCGCCAAAGTAGACCCGCGACCGATCGGCAGGCAGACGATCCACCACCACCAGTTCATCGAGACGCTTGGACAGGTAGCGGATGCGCCCATCGATTTCCCGCAACGCCTTCTTGCCGTAGATGTAATCCGCGTTCTCGGACCGGTCACCCATGGCGGCCGCCTCCGCCACCTTGCGCGTAATTTCGGGACGCTGCACTTTCCATAGAATTTTGAGTTCCTCCGCCAGCGCACGGTGTCCAGCGGCCGTGATCACGGCGGTCTTGGGCGCGAGGGGTGGACGATAGCGGCTCATTGATTTGCTTGTCCGGTAGGTTCCATGGTGGCCTGGACCCTGGCCCCCATAGACCGAAAACGTCTACCGCGTCGCGACGATCGCGCGCGCGCGCGTGGGTATACTCGGGCGATGTCGCGGCGCCAGTCTGCGCCGGTGCGCGGCATTGACGGTGTGTGGAGGAGGATGATCATGCAGCGACTGTATTACCTGGCCGACGATGTCGATGTCACCGAACGTGTGTCGGAGGCGCTCCACAAGGAAGGTACCAGCGACTGGAATTTTCATGTGCTTGCCAAAGATGAGGCAGGCCTCTGCACGCATCATGTGCACCGCGCAACACCCTATCAGCAACTCGACGTCGTCCGCACCGGCGAACGTTGGGGTTTGATCGGCGCCGCCATCGGACTGCTGGCCGGGCTGGTGTGTTTTGCATGGCAACCCCTGCCCTGGGAAACGAACACCGTCATGGTCGTGATGATGATGCTGATCGGCGGGTTCTTTGGCGCGTGGCAGGGCGGGATGGTCGGGCTGACGCGTGAGAGCTACAAAATCGCGCCCTTTCATGACGACATCGAAGCGGGTCGCTATCTGATCATGGTGGACGTGAAGCGCGAAGACCGTCCCCGAGTTCGCGACCTGATGAACATGGAGTTCCCCAAGGTGCAGCGCTGTGGAAGTTCGAGCACGCTCATCAATCCGTTCGAACGCGCGGGCGCTGTGCACCACCCGAGTACGCGCTGACGACCCCGATCACGCGCTGGTGCCACCCAGCGCCCCGGCCAGGCTCGTTGCAAACGGGGGTTTCAGCAGACCCGCATTGGTGATGAATGCGCGCACCAGATGGTGCGGCGTCACGTCGAATGCGGGATTGCGCACATTGATATGCGCGGGTGCGCTGGGATTGCCAAGTACCGTGCGTACTTCGTCGCCATCACGTTCCTCGATTGCCACCTCAGCACCCGTAGGCGTGTCGGCGTCGAAGGTGGATGACGGAATTGCAACATAGAACGGGATGCCGAAGTGGTGCGCGAGAATCGCGATGCCGGCCGTGCCGATTTTGTTGACCGTATCACCATTGGCTGTCACGCGATCCGCCCCCACGATCACCAGGTCGATGTTCCCCTCGGCCATGACGTGCGCCACCATCGTGTCGCAGATCAGCGTCACGTCGATACCGGCGCGCTGCAGTTCCCACGCGGTGAGTCGGCTGCCCTGCAGCAGCGGCCGTGTTTCCCCGGCGAATACCCGAAACGGCACACCATTGCCGTGGGCTAGATACATCGGCGCCGTAGCCGTGCCGAGTTCCGATACGGCCAACGCGCCAGCGTTGCAGTGCGTCAGCACGCCGCAACCGCGTTCGATGAGCGGCAGTCCAGCCCGGCCGATGGCGTGACACATGGCGCGATCCTCGGCGTGGAGCTGCTGCGCTTGCTGGCGGATGCTTTCATAGAGCTGTGCGCCGGTTGCCGGCATTGCCCGCCGGGCCACTGTGACGAGCCGATTTACAGACCAGCGCAGATTCACTGCGGTGGGGCGCGCGGATGCCAGGTAATCAGCAGCGCCGCCGAGGTGGACCAGAAATGCATCGCCCGCGAGATTGCGGTGCGGCTGCATGGCTACGACCAGCCCGTACGCCGCCGCAATCCCGATGGCCGGCGCGCCGCGCACCTGCAGCGTTCGAATGGCCTGCCACACCGAATTGGCGTCTGCGTGAGCGCGATACTCCACGCGTTGCGGCAATTGACGCTGATCGAGCAGTTCCAGAATGCCGTCGCGCCAACGGATCGGTTCCGGCGCGAGGGTCATGAAGCTTGCGCCTCGCGCGCCATTCTCAGCGCGTCGGTCAGAAGGGTACCCACACCGGCAGCATCGGCGCCGCAGGCGAATATGCCGTCGGTGTGGCCCAGCGTGGCGAACAGCAGCGGCCGGTCGTGATATTGCCCCATGAGCCCTGCCACGGCGGTTGCCATTGCGGGTGATCCGTAGGCAACCCCGCGTTCGGTCACCGGTAGTCGCATGCGCGTCGCGGCGTTCCAGATGTCAGGACTGTGCACGTGCATGACCCAGTCGACGTCTACATCGGCCGCATAGATCATCGCGTGCGTGATGCTCTCGGAGGACGGCGGGGCCGCGCCGGTGGCAACGACTGCGAAGGCTGCGAAGTCCACCTGATCGATGCGCACGAACTGATGGTGCGTGACTCGCGCCGCGTTGCTGGTCTGACTCGCGGTGACGAAGAACCGTTGCGGCGCACGCGCATCGCGCACGCTGAGATTGCCGTACGCATAGCCATCGTAGCGCCGCGAATCTTGGCCGAGCAGTTCGAGGTGGCGAAGTGTGTCGCGCCATTGCGCCATCGTTGCGAATGCGTCGAGCGAAATAGATTCACCCGGCCCTGGTGGGGCCAGTGTGTAGTGGAACTGGATGGTGCCCTCGCTGGGAGCGGGGTGAGTCGGCGATCGCGATTTCATCCCGCGGATGGTCTAGTCTTGCGCTGGGCAATGCAACGGCGAGGACAATTCCATGGCGGATCAGCAGTCGGGCAATCAGTGGCCGAATCTGGATATCAATGAACTGCTCAAGCAGATCCAGATCCCCGGGGTGGATCTTGGCAAGTGGGCCGAGAGCCAGCGCGACAATATCAAGGCGTTGCAGCAGGCCAATCAGACGGCGATGCAGGGCTGGCAGAGCGTCATGACGCGGCAGGCCGAACTGCTGCGCGAGTCGCTTGAGACATGGCAGACATCCACGCGTGAGAGCACGCAGGGCGGTCCTGCGGAAATCGCGCAGAAGCAGCTGGAATTGGGGCAGAAGGCGTTCGCGGACGCGCTGTCGAATATGCGTGAGCTGGCGGAAATCGCCATCAAATCCCAGACCGAAGCGGCCGATATCATCCGCAAACGATTCGAAGAGAACTTGCGTGATCTGCAGAATCGTTGAGCGCAGCGCTTCGATATAGAATTCGCGGTACCGCCGCGGGCTGACAAATCATGCGCATTACCAAGGCAGCCGGAGCGCTGGGCGCCCAGCTATCCGATTTCAATATTGTCGACGTCATCGAATCGGACGAAGCCTTCGCGGCCGTTCACGCGGCGCTGCTCGAACACGAGGTGGTGTTCGTGCGCGAGGCGCGCATCACGCCGTTACAGCAACGCGCCATCGCGCTGCGGTTCGGTCCCATCGAGGGTCATCCGGCATATGACGTCGTCACCGGCACGGCCGACGTGCAGATTCTCGAGAGTACGGCAGACAAGCCGTCGAAGATCGAAATGTGGCACAGCGATATGACGTTTCGCCCGGCCCCACCCATGTTGACCATGCTGCATGGCCAGGTGATTCCGGCATTTGGCGGAGACACGCTGTTTGCCAGCATGACGGCCGCCTACGACGCCCTCTCGCGCGACATGCAGCGCTTTCTCGACCCGCTCACCGCGCGGCACGACTTCGCCCACGGTTTCAAGGAAAGCCTGGCAGAACCGGGCGGATTCGAGCGCCTGAAAGGGGCGCTGGCCGACAACCCGCCGGTTGATCATCCAGTGATCCGCACACATCCCCAGACGGGACGTAAGGCGCTGTATGTGAATTCGCTGTTTACGCTGCGCATCAACGAGCTGACCGCCCCCGAGAGTCGTGCCGTGCTGGATCTGCTGATCAGACACGCGACAACCGATGAGTTCACGTTGCGGGTCAGTTGGCAGCCACAAACCCTGCTGATGTGGGACAACCGATCCACGCAACACAAGCCGGTTAACGATTTCTTTCCCCAACACCGGCGCATGCACCGCATCACCGTCGCCGGGGACGTGCCGTGCTGATCACGCCGATGATCGGCGCCCTGGGCGCAGACATCACGGCGCTCGATGTAGGTGATTGTGACGATGAGGCGCTGATCGAGCTGAAGGCTGCACTGCAGGCCTATCATGTCGTTGCGTTGCGGGGCCAACGACTGGATCCGGCCGCGCTGTCCCGCTTCGCGGCGCGGCTGGGTGAGCGGGAGATCTATCCCTTCGCACACGCACTGGCAGAGGATCCGTTCGTAGTTCCTGTCGTCAAGGAACCGGAGGATGCGGCCAACTTCGGTGGCATCTGGCACACCGATTCGAGCTATCTCGCGCGACCGCCCGCGCTCACGCTGCTGTATGCCGTGCAGCTGCCTGCCCACGGTGGCGATACGCTGTTTGCGAACATGATTGCCGCCTACGAGGGCTTATCCGCCGGGATGCGCGCGCTGATTGATCCGCTGCGTGCGCATTACACGGCGACATTGGTACACAGCGACGATGGTGCCTACGCAGCCGTGGCCGGTGCCAATCGCAATCGCCGGGTGGCCGCCGAGCTCGCGACCGACGCGCAACATCCCGTGGTGCGAACGCATCCGCATAGCGGCCGCAAAGCACTGTTCGTCAGTCTCGCCCACACGGCGCGCTTCGAAGAGATGTCGCGCGAAGACAGTCTGCCGCTGCTCACGCAACTTGCCCAACACGCGGTGCGCAGCGAGTTCTGTTGCCGCATGCAGTGGCAGGCGGGGACGCTTGCCATCTGGGATAACCGCTGCGTGCAGCACTTCCCGCTGAATGACTACCCGGGACAGCGGCGCGTGATGCACCGGGTCATCATCAAGGGCGAAGCGCCCGTCTGATTGCCAACGTCGACACGGGCAGCAATTCGTTGGATATTGCGCGCTCTGTTGAGAACCGAATGGTTGATCCGATGAAAAAAATTGTCAGCGCAATGGTTCTGGCTGCCGCGCTGTTTCACGGTGCGTGCGCGACAGCAGCGCAAACCGATGACGCGGCCGGGTTGGCAGTGATGGACGCCTTTCTAGCAGCGTTCAATGCGCGCGACGTGAGCGCCTGGGCAGATACGCTGGTGTATCCGCACGTGCGGCTGGCGAGCGGCACGGTCGCCGTATACCCCGATCGCGAAGCGTTCATCGCATCGATGCGTCTGGATGCGCTGGCGGCCAACGAGGGCTGGAGTCACAGTACCTGGGATTCGCGTGAGGTCGTCCAGCGCGGACCCGACAAACTGCATATCGCCACGGTATTTTCCCGCTACCACGCCAACGGCGAACGCTACGCCACCTACCGGTCGCTCTATGTGGTTGAAAGGGTAGATGGCCGCTGGGGCATTCGTGCCCGCTCGAGCTTCGCGCCGTGAAGGATTGGAGCCCACAGGAATTCGAGTTCGCCACGCGCGCAATCCATGCCGGACAAGCGCCCGACCCGGCGACGGGCGCCATCATGACGCCGCTGTATCTGTCTTCGACCTTTGTCCAATCCGAGCCGGGTGTGCACCGCGGCTACGATTACTCGCGCAGCGGCAATCCGACCCGTCGCGCCTTTGAGGATTGCGTGGCGAATCTGGAGAGCGCTCGCTACGGCTTCGCGATGGCGTCGGGCTGTGTGGGTACGGCAACCATCGTGCACCTGCTATCGGCCGGTGATCACGTGGTCGCCTGCGATGATATGTACGGCGGCAGTTATCGCCTGTTCGAGAAAGTCTTTGCGCGCAAGGGCATCGAGTTCAGCTATGTGGATCTGACACAGCCGCGCAATCTCGACGCGGCGATCAAGGACAACACCCGCCTCGTCTGGATAGAAACGCCCAGCAATCCGCTGCTCAAACTCATCGACATCGCGTCGGTGGCGGACATCGCCCACGCCGCCGGCGCCTGGCTTGCGGTCGACAATACCTTTGCCAGTCCCTACTTTCAGCGGCCCATCGAACTCGGCGCCGATCTGGTGCTGCATTCGACCACCAAGTACATCAACGGACACAGCGATCTGGTTGGCGGTGCGGTCGTCACGAACGACGATGCGTTGGCCGAGCAGCTGAAATTTCTGGCGAACGCGCTGGGGGGAATTCAGAGCACATTCGACGCGTACCTGTGCATGCGCAGCCTGAAAACGCTGGCCGTGCGCATGCAGGCGCATGAATCGAATGCCCTCGCCGTGGCGCATTTCCTCGAGTCACATCCAAAAATCGAAGCGGTGGGCTACACAGGACTTCCCAGTCATCCGCAGCACGCACTGGCGCAGCAGCAGATGTCGGGCCACGGTGGCATGCTGACGTGCAATGTGAGGGGTGATCTCGAGGCGACGCGCCGGTTTCTAGGTGCTGTGCGCGTATTCACGCTTGCAGAGAGCCTCGGGGGTGTGGAATCGCTCATCGAGCATCCCGCGATCATGACTCATGCCAGTCTGCCGCTTGAGATCCGCCAGAATCTCGGCATCGGCGACAATCTGGTGCGCCTGTCCGTGGGTATCGAAGGCCAGAACGATCTGTTGCGCGATCTCGATCAGGCCTTGCGCGCGGTATGAGCGCAGTCATCGACGATATCGATAGCCATATGGGTGTGGCAGGCGCCATTGAACGCGCCGCACTGATTCCGGGGATGTACCTGGCGTGGTGCGTGAATCTGCAACTGGTGTCGGTGCATTTCATCCAGGCGGCGGAGCGCGAGGTGCTGCGGGTCCGCTACCGGGATGTATCGCCCGGCGCATTCTTCATTAAGACCACGGGTGGCACGTTTGCCAGCGAACTCTTGTCTGAGCGCGGGCGGCTGTTTGCGCAGCACTACTACGCCACTTACTGTGCGCAGGCGCTCGAGAATGCGCTGTTCGAGGCGAAGGATGACTGGGATACCTACGATTCGGTTGCGCCAGTATTGACCAAGGCGTATTACGACTTTGCGGATGCCGGCCACAAAGTCGTGGCGCACTCCGACAAGCATTGGTGGCAGGTGTGGCGCGGACCTTCCCGGTAAAAGCATGTTGCGCGTGACGGGCGAGATCGAGGCGGCACGAGGACGCTGGAAATACCGCGGCGATGTACGCCCTGACTTTGCGCACGCCGATGCCAGCGGTGAAGAGTCGGTATGGGACTATCCGAGACCGCCGGCCATTGTCGCCGATTCCCGGCTGGTGCAGGTTTTCGCTGAAGGAATTCTCATCGCTGATTCGCGCGACTGCGTGCGGGTGTTGGAAACGGGCAGTCCGCCGGCGTTCTATCTCCCGCCGGATGATGTCGAATGGGATGCGCTTGCGGCAACCGATGCGCGCACACAATGCGAATGGAAGGGCATCGCCACTGCATACGATCTGCTCATCGACGGCGAGCGCATCGAACGCGCCGCATGGAGCTACCAGGCCGTGTTTCCGGAGTATCGAGAATTGCTTGGCTGGTTGAGCTTCTATCCCGGCGTGGTGACCTGCTTCGTCGAACGTGAAACCGTGTACGCGCAGCCCGGGGGCTACTACGGTGGCTGGGTCACCCGTGAAATCGTTGGGCCGTTCAAGGGCGCGCCTGGTACTGAATCCTGGTGAAGCCGTTTGCCCCGCGAGATGCGCGCATGTTCCGGCCATATCCGGAAGAGATTCCCTGGGCGTTGCTGCTCGATGCGGATCCATCTCGTTCGCGTGTCGAAAGCTATCTCTCAGACGAACTGACGCGCATCGCGAAGCTGGCCGATGAAGTGATCGGCGTCTATGCGCTGGCGCGTCTTGAACCCGTCCGATTCGAGCTGATGAATATCTGCGTGCATCCCGCGTATCGCGGCGCGGGGCTCGGCCATCGCCTGTTGGGGCATGCCATCGGACTGGCAGAGTCGAAGGGTGCGCGCGTCATTGATGTCGGGACAGGTAACTCCAGTTTCGATGCGCTGGCGTTTTACCAGCGCGCGGGCTTTCGCATCATCGGCGTGACGCCGGATTTTTTCGTCGACAACTACCCCGAACCCATCGTCGAAGGCGGCATCGCCTGTCGGGATATGCTGCATCTGCGCCTGACGCTCACGCCGGAGTGATCCCCACGTAACGCGCGGCCGGCCGGATGATGCGATTGTCCGTGCGGCTCTCGATGAAGTGCGCCAGATAACCGTACACGCGTGCCATCGCAAAGGCCGCGGTGAAATAGTTCGGCGGCAACCCCGCTGCGCGATAAACGATGCCTTTGTAGAACTCGAGATTCGCGTACAGCGATTTGCCGCGTTCGAGCATCCGCGCGAGAAAGTGCGCTTCGATGGCTTCCAGCGTCTGCTGAATCGGTTCCAGGGGCGTCCCCCTCGCCAGCTCACCCGCCAGTTGCTTCACGAATCGCGCCCTTGGATCGAGCAGCCGGTATTCGCGATGCCCCATGCCCATGATCTTGCGTCCGTTCGCAAGACAAGCATCGACGTACGCCTCGGCCGCATCCGGCGTACCCACTTCGACTGCCATTTCCAGCGCTGCCTGATCAGCGCCGCCGTGCAGCGGACCGTGCAACGCCCCCAGCGCCGCAGCCAGAACATTTTCGATGGGCGCCAGGGTGCTGGCCACCACACGCGCTGTGAACGTGGAGGCATTGAAGCCGTGTTCAATCTGCAGAATCTGAGTGATGTTGAAGGCGCGCGCGAGCGCGGGTCGCGCGGGCAGACCCATCTGCGCGAGGAAGCGGACGTTCGGATCCGGTGACGGTGACGGCGCGGTCGTGGTCTCGCCGCCGCGCAGCCGATGCAAACCAGCGATCAGCGCCGGCAGTTTCGCGGCGATGGTCAGGCCATGCGCCGCATCGCCGAAGCGTTCGAAGCCTGCGCTGTGCGACAGCAGGGGTATCAGGCCCTGCAGCACCGTCATGGGATGCACCGGAGTTTGCGCGGCGAGTTGCAGCAGCGCCTCGTCCGGTTCGCTCAACACTGCAGCGCGCGCGAGCTGTACTTCGAATTCGGCCTGCTCTGCAGGCGTGGGCACAATGCCATCCAGCACCAACAACACCACGCGGGTGAACGGCCAATCGATGAGTGACTCGATGAAATGACCGCGATAGCTCAGTTTTCCTGCCTGACCGTCCACCAGCGAAACGGCAGTGGAATCCACCTCGACTCCTTCGAGACCCTTTGTAATTTCATGCATCATCCGCACCTGCTGAATCGATGATTCACGCTACCCCCCGCATCGAACTCCGACCATCGCGATTGACTAATGCGCGCATCGATGTGGCTGATCCATCAGCGCAACTGATGGATCCATAAGTGCGCGCGCTGGTGCGCGAAGCAGTGCTGTGCTTTAGTCGCCGCGTCAACAGGAGGGGCGATGCAGATCGAGCGTCATGAGATTCGCGTACTCTCGGCCGTGATCGAAGAGGGCGGCTTTTCGCGCGCCGCAGAACGCCTCAACATCTCCCAGTCGGCGGTCAGTCAGACCATCGCGAATCTCGAACACAAACTCGATACGGCGCTGTTAGTGCGGGGACGCGTGCCGCAACTCACTGAAGCCGGCGTGCGCGTCTTCAGATTCGCCCAGACCATGATCAACGAGGAGCGCAATGCACTCGATGACATCCAACAGATCAGGAGCGGCGCGCTGTCCACACTGAACCTGGGCATCAACAGCCTGGTGAATCGGTTCTACGCAACGTCGCTGTTGCTGAAATTCTGTGAGCGTAATCCGTTGACGCGGCTGAAACTGGATGTGGCACCCAGCCGCGAGATCGTCTACGGCGTGGATGAAGATCGTTGGGAGCTGGGATTCGGGCCGTTTCAGCACCAGATGCCGGGCCATTTCGTGCTGCGGCCCTGCTTTGACGAACAGCGTGTCCTCGTCGCGCATCGATCGCATCCGCGTTTCAACGCATTGATGGCGGAGCCGTTGAAGGTGCTGGGCGAATCGACGCTGATTACCTCATATCTCGATGAAGCGACCAAAAGGCCTGGTCACGAACGCCTGCGTAATCTGTTCGCCAGCATCTGGGAGGTCAGTCATCTCGAGTTACGTCTGGCGCTCGTCGAGGCCGGTAAAGGCGTGACATTTCTCTCGGATCGGCTGCTGGCAGTCCGGGAAGGATTCGTCGCGATCGAAGGGCTCGAGTTCGGCACCATCCGTCGCACCGTCGGCGTGTACCACAAGAAACACAATCCATTGTCGGAGGCAGCCAAACGCTTCCTCGCCATCGTCGAGAGCGAATTCAGCTGAGCTTCGTCTCCTGCGGCGGTTGCCACGGATACTCCGGTTCTCGCTGCACCTCGCCCCGGGCGATGGCGGCGTTGAGATGTGCGTGGTCGGCTCCCGACAAGTCACGGTTGGCAAGACGCGGATCATCCGCCGCGAAGCGAAACGACCGGAACACCGCAGGGGTAGGCCCGAACCCGCTCGGCAGCGTCCACGGACTGATGTACTCCCATACCACCTCGTGATCGTGGGTGACTTCGAACAGCCGCCCCGAGGCGCCTTCGGTGATCAGCGTATTGCCGTTGGGCAACCGTTCGCAGCCGCTCACCATGAAACTGTAGAAGGCAACCAGCGTTGGATCGTTGTGGCTCCAGACGATCTCATTGGTGGCGGGGTTTACCTCCACCACTCGGGAATACGATGGGGCGGCGCGGCGGTGGCAGCCGTTGTCGAACAACAGGATGTTGCCGTTAGGTAGACACGATGCATGGTGCTGGTGCGACAGCTCATTCGCCCCCCAACGCCATTTGATGGCGCCCGTGCGTGCATCGACGATGGCGATGGTGTTGGTGAGACGGAAGCTGATCAGCCAGTCGCCATCGCGCGTCAGCTCCAGCGAATTGGCGTGGGTCCATTCCTTGCGACTCTCGAGCGGGCAGATGTGATCGACATCCACGCTCAAGTGCTCCCAGGAGTTCCACTGCCGCACCAGCTTACCGTCGGCCGTGATTTCCTTGACCAGATCGCCCCACATCACATCGGGGTCCTTGTCGTGTTTGAAACCGCCGATCACTCGTGCGTTGATCGCCGCCGGAAGCTTGTCCCATGCGAGATAGAGATGATTACCGTTGGGTAGCCGCTGGTAGTCGTGATGCATCAGCACGTCGCGATGCAGCCACACTTCGTTGCCTTCCCAGTCGAGTTCAATCAGCGCGCCAACAGAACCGCCGATGCGTTCTGCGCCGCCCGCATCGGCCGGTGGCAATGTCTGGATCAGCAGGTTGCCGTTAGCCAGCAGTTTGACGTGTTGGATGCCTTCAGGGTGATGCCACTGGTGAACGACCGCGCCACTGAAGTCGATGAGCGTGGCGTGGTGGCCGCGCACCGAGCAGAACAGCGTATAGCCGGCGAATGCCTGGTTCTCGTCGCAATACGTAAGCCCGATGGGCCGGTTGCGGGTCCATGCCATGTCGATCCCCTGGCGAGTTGGGTGCTGATGTGGTGTGCGGCGTTGCGTACGCCCCGGCCATCGACTATACAGGCGCGCGCTGCTTTGGTCGGTGAGAAATGCCTCGGCGAAGAAAACGCAAAACGCCGCTGTTGCAGCGCGCGCGACGCATCGTTGTGATCGCCCTCGCGGCGTGGATCAGCGTAACGGTCGCCTGCGTGCTGGCGCTGCGCTGGGTGGATCCGCCTGCGAGTTCGGTGATGCTCACGGATCGGCTGGGCGCGTGGCTCGACGCAGAGCAAGGCTATCGATTCGCGTACCGATTCACGCCGTGGCGGCAGATCTCATCGAATATGAAGCTGGCGGTGATTGCATCTGAGGACCAGCGTTTTGCCGATCATTTCGGCTTCGACTTCGTCGAGATCGGTCATGCGCTGGCGCGCAGCGATGCCACGGGAGGGCCGCGCGGTGCCAGTACGCTCACGCAGCAGACGGCGAAGAATCTGTTTCTGTGGTCCGGCCGCAGCTGGGTGCGCAAGGGATTGGAGGCCTACTTCGCGCTTCTGATCGAAATCTGCTGGTCGAAACCGCGGATTCTCGAGGTGTATCTGAACATCGCGGAGTTCGGGCGCGGCGTCTACGGCGTGGGCGCGGCCAGTGAGCGCTACTTCAAGCAATCGCCGGCCCGCTTGAACCGCCCCCAAAGCGCGTTGTTGGCGGCTGTGCTGCCGAATCCTGTTCAGTATCGGGTGGTCGCGCCGTCGTCCCATGTGCGCGCGCGCCAGGCCTGGATCGAAGCCCAGATGCGCGCTCTCGGGGGAGAGCGCTATCTGTGGCGGCTCGACTAGCCCGTTCTTCGCGCGCGCGCCCTCGCCAGGCGTGCCGGTGAGAATGCGGGCGAGCGCTCAGCCGCGGGCCTTGCGTGCGGCGGCCTGATCGGCCAGCGCCGTCTTGACGGATTCGCGCGCGCCCACCTTTTCGTACCAGGCGGCGGCGCCAGGGATCTGCGCCAGCAGATCCATATCCGCGTTCGCCTTGGCCGACAGGGTCGCCAGCGAAAATGTCCAGTAGCCGAACAGATCCGCGTAGGTGAACTGTTCACCGGCGATCCACGGTTTGAATACGGTCAACTTGGCGAGTGCGACAGCACCTTTAGTGAGATCTTTCTTGATGCCTTCCTTCACGTCGGCGGCCACTTCCATGCCACGCAACGCGCCGAAGCCGCGCCGGGCTACCAGTTCGATATACAGTTCCAACGACTGCACCAGTTCACGCACCTTGGCGCGCGCGAAGGGATCCGCCGGCAGCAATGCGGGTTTCGGCTGCGTCTCTTCCAGGTAGTCGAGGATGGCGTGGGTCTCAGCGAGGAAGCCCTTTTCCGTTTCGATGCAGGGAATCTTGCCCATCTTGCTCTTCGCCAGATACGCATCGTCCTGGGATGGCGGCGCCAGTACCGCGTCATACGCGATGTTCTTCTCGAGCAGTGCACATTTGACCATGTTGTAGTAGTTGCTCAGCGGTGCGCCGTAGAGTTTAAGCATGTCGATCTCCTGCTAACGATTTTGGTGAGTTGCGCCCGGCCCCGGCTTGGCTTTGATTTCCCGGGGCGACAGCACGCGACCGTCGGCACTGTGCACCGCCATGGGGGCGATGGGTGTGCCGGTGGCGCGCTCGATGAAGACCACGCGCTGTCCGCGTGGATTGGGTTTGTGGCGATCACCCCACTGCGTCATGGCCAGCAGCACGGGCTGCAGGTCAAGGCCCTTTGGGGTGAGCACGTATTCGTTGCGGCCCGCGCCGGCCGGACGTCGTTCGAGAATCGCCTGCTCCACCAGGCGGTTCAGGCGCGTGGTGAGAATATTGCGTGCGATGCCAAGTCCCTTCTGAAACTCCTCGAAACGCCGCTTCCCGAAAAACACCTCGCGCAGAATCAGCAGGGTCCAGCGCTCGCCGACCACATCGAGTGCCTGGGCGAGGGAACAGTTCATATTCTGGAAGGATTTCAGCTTCATGGCCGGCATTGTAGCGGGACAGTTGCATCATGCAACGGGACTACCTACAGTACGTTTCGTCATGCAACTTAAGGATACGCGATGAGCGCGACCCAGATCGCTACCGGAACGGATCAGCTGTTATGCAACGTGGAGGCGGGCGTCGCCACCATCACGCTGAACCGCCCTGAGCAGCGCAATGCGCTGTCGAACGAGCTCACTCCGGCGCTGCGTCAGACGTTGTTGACAATGGAAGCGGACCCCGCGGTGCGGTGCGTGGTGATCACCGGTGCCGGTCGCGCGTTCTGCGCCGGCGGTGACGTATCGGGCATGGGCGGTGGCGGCGGCACGCGATCCAGCGAACCGGCACCCGCGGCGCTCGAGGACGCCGTGCGGCGTCTGCAGCATGGTCAGGAGACACTCACCCTGCGCCTCTACGACCTGGCCAAACCCACCATCGCCGCGCTGCCGGGACCGGCAGCCGGTGCGGGATTATCCATTGCGCTGGCCTGCGACCTGCGCATCGCGGCGGACAGCGCATTCATCACCACGGCTTTCGCCAATATTGGTTTGTCGGGCGACTACGGCGCCAGCTGGTTGCTCACGCAGCTGGTGGGTGTGGCCCGCGCTAAGGAGCTGTTCTACACCAGCCGCCGGGTGCCGGCCGCGGAAGCTGCCGCGCTGGGCATCGTGAATGAAGTGGTGGCTGATGAGCTGTTCCCGGCGCGTGTTCAGGAACTGGCGCGCACGATCGCGGCGGGCCCGCCGATTGCGCTGCGCTACATGAAACAGAATCTGCATCGCGCCGTGACGGCGGATCTTCGCACGTGCCTCGCCGAGGAAGCCGATCGCATGGTGCGTTGCACGCGCACCGAGGATCATCGTGAGGCCGTGAGTGCCTTCATGGCGAAACGCAAACCAACTTTCAAGGGACGCTGATCATGACGCTCATGGTGGAGTTTCTTTTCGATTTCGGCAGCCCCAACGCGTATCTCAGCCACCTCGTCATTCCGCAGATCGAGGCACGCACCGGTGTCAGCTTTGACTATGTACCGGTGTTGCTGGGCGGCGTTTTCAAGGCCACCAACAATGTCTCTCCCGCGGTGTCGCTGCAGGGCATCAAAAACAAGCCGCAGTACACGCAGCGCGAAACCGAGCGCTTTGTCGCGCAGCACAAGATCACGCGCTATGCGCGCAATCCGTTTTTTCCTGTGAATACACTCACCATCATGCGCGGCGCTGTGTACGCGAAGAGCCATGACCTTTTTGCGAGATATGTGGACGAGGTCTACGGGCACATGTGGGCCGAGCCGAAGAAGATGGATGAGATCGATGTCATCAAGGCGGCGCTCACCGAATCCGGCCTGCCTGCAGACGAAATTCTTGCCGGGTGCGGGGACGCGGCGGTCAAACAAATGCTCATCGCCAATACCGAGCGCGCGGTTGCACGCGGCGTATTCGGCTCACCCAGCTTCTTCGTTGGAGACGAGTTGTACTTCGGCAAGGATCGGCTGCGGGACGTGGAAGAAGAGATCGAACGGAACAAAGCGGGCAAGCGATGACGGCTGCCATTGAGACAGGTGAGGTACGGTGCGAAGTCAGCGACCGTGTGCTGCACATCACCGTCGATCGCGCGACCAAGATGAATGGGTTCACACCCGAAATGTTCGACGGTCTTGCCGATGCGATGGCGCGCCTGGAGGACGATGATGCGCTGTGGGTGGGTGTCATCAGCTTCGCAGGCAAGCACACCACCGCCGGACTCGATCTGCCGCGATTCGCGGCGAGCTTCGCCGGTACCTCGACGCGTGCGGCACTAGATGAGCGTGTCGATGCCTTCGCATTGCGGCGGCGCTGCACGAAACCCATCGTCATGGCAGTGCAGGGCATTACCTTCACCATCGGCATCGAGATGTTGCTCGCGGCGGATATCGTCATCGCGGCGGAGGACTGCCGGTTCTGTCAGATGGAACCCAAACGTGGCCTGGCGGTGTTCGGCGGCGCCCACGTGCGCTACGTACAGCGGGCCGGTTGGGGCAACGCGATGTATCACCTGCTGCGCGCTGATGAGTTCAATGCGCAGCGCGCCCGTGAGTTGGGTTTCGTTCAGGAAGTGGTGCCGACGGGAACCCAGGTGCAGCGCGCGCTTACCGTGGCGGCCGAGATTTGCGCCAATGCGCCACTGGCCGTGCGGGAGATCAAACGCGGCGCCGAGGTCTATCTCGCGCGGGGTGAGCGCGCGGCGTTCGACGAGATTGCCACCATGCGTCAGCGCACGGCGCAATCGGCAGACTTTGCCGAAGGTCTGGCGTCGTTTCGGGAGAAGCGTTCGCCGCAGTTCACCGGGCGCTGAATCCGCTTCAACCCACGAACGTATCGAACAGGCCGCCCCAGAACTTCGATGGCGCACCCGAGGCGAACTCTGCGTCGTCGGCACGTCCGCCGAACGCTTCGATCGCCTTGGCACCCAACCAGCGCAGCGGTTCGGGTTCCCAGCGCCGCGCTTCGTCATTGACCCAGGGTAGCTCTGTCAGTGCCGTGCTGTGGTTGGTCACCAGATCGGCCATCACGCGGCCCGCGAGATTCGACGCGGCAACACCTTCGCCCACGTAGCCGCCTGCCCAGCCGGTGCGCTCTGTGGCGTCCCATTGCACGCACGGCCGCCAGTGCCGCGGTACACCCATCAGGCCGCCCCAGCCGTGGGTGATCCGGAAATCGTTGAGCACCGGAAACAGCTGCGTCACCAGCTGCTTCACGCGCACTACCTTGGGGTCGTTGGGGGAAATCGTGGGTCGGCGCTTCGATGCGAAGTAGTAGCCCGCGCGCCCGCCCAGCACGAGGCGGTCGTCCAGCGTGCGCTGCCCGTAGATGACCACGCGGCGGCTATCGCCAAAGGTTTCGCGCGCCTGCAAACCGATCTGCTGCCAGACCGACTCGGGCAGCGGTTCGGTGGCGGTCACCATTGAATACAGCGGCATGATGCGGCGGCGCTGCCCTGCGATGCTGTCGGTGTAGCCCTCGGTGGCGCGGATCACTGCGCCGGCGCGCACCGCGCCGCGTGTGCTGAGCACGCGCCCCGGTTCGATGGCGGTGATGGGGGTGGCTTCGTGGATCACCGTGCCCTGGCGGCGCACAACATCTGCAAGCCCGAGCACCAGTCGCGCCGGCTGCACGGCGGCGCAGTGCGCGAAATACATCGCGCCGTGATTGGGGGTGATGTTCAGCCGCGCACGTGATTCGGTCGGGGGCACCCAGCGGTAGTCGGCTTCGCTGAAGCCCGCGTCGTGCAGATGGCCGATATGGCGCTGCAGCTGTTCCACCTGAAAGGGAATGGTGGCGACATTCAGCGAGCCACCTTTTGCGAAATGCGCGTCGATGTTCTCCGCCTGACACACGCGGCCCACTTCGTCCACCGTATCGAACAGCGCCCGTGCCAGCGCGACACCGCGGCCGCGGGTGGCCGGCTTGCGCAGCAGGCCCTCCACGCCCCACGCCATTCCCATACACCAGCCGCCGTTGCGGCCGCTGGCGCCAAAGCCAGCGCGTTCCGCCTCGAATACGGCGATGCACAACTGCGGTTCGCGCTTGGCCAGGTAGTAGGCGGTCCACAATCCGGTGTAACCCGCGCCGACAATCGCTACATCGACCTGTTGCGGCAGGGGCGGTGTCGTGACGTCGGGCAGCGTGTCGAGCGCGTCGAACCAGAAACTCACGTCTGAGAGCGCGTTGGCCATCAGGTGCGCACCCACATCTGCTTTACCGCCCGCATATTGGGAATCGGTTCCATGCGCCAGCCCCGGCCATCCACCTCGATGAGTTCGAAGCGTTCGAGCAGAGCGAGCAGCGAGTCGCGCGCGATGATGCGCACCAGCTCGCCGCCCAGGCAGGCGTGCGCGCCGACGCCCAGCGTCTGGTGATGTGTGTCGAGGCGCAGTACGTCCAACGAGTCGGGTTCTGGGTACACGGCTGGATCCCGGTTGGCGGCGGCGACGGCGGCGCAGACGGTTTCGCCCTGGCGCACCGGACACTCGCCGATGACGGTATTTCCGCTGGCGACGCGCATTACGTTGAGGATGGACGTGTCGAAACGCATGAGTTCTTCGACGCCGTTGCCCATCAGTTCGGGTCGTTGCACGAGTCGCGATGCCTGCAGCGTATCCTGCAGCAGCGCTTTGACGCTATTGCCCAGCAGGGTGGCAGTGGGGAAGACGCCGGCCAGCACCAGCATGTGACAGTGGCGCACCACTTCGTCGTCGGACCAGGGCACGCCCTGGTCTTCGATGGCGAGCAGCGCGCTGAGCAGATCCACCTCGGGATGGCGGCGGCGCGCTTTGATGGCCGTGCGAAATACGCCAGTGAGTTCACGGCGCGCGCGATTGGCGCGTCGGCGTGCATCCCAGCCGCCCGGTGGCATGTAGTAAATCTTGCTGACTTCGAAGCTCCAGCGCTGGAAGTCGCTCAATTGCGGCGCTGGGACGCCCAACAGGTCGCCGAGCACGTTGGCGGCCACCGGCCTTGCGAATTCGGCAACCAGCTCGAATTCGAGGACATCGCCATCAAGAATGTCGATCACCTCCTTGATGACTGCGCCGATGCGGCCCCGGTACGCCATGAGGCTCGAGTAGGTCATGAGCGGATCGAGCAGGCTTCTCCAGTGCGCGTGCTGCGCATCATCGCGGCGCAGCAGTGCCGTGATGGGACTCGCTTCCGCTGCGTGGCGGCGGATGTAGCTGCCTGTGCGGCCGCGAGCCGGGTCGCGCCCCAGCGATGCGTCGGCCAGGCACGCCCGCACGTCGTCGTGGCGTGTCAGCACGATGCGCTGGAGTCGGCTGTCGCGGTGTACAGGCTCGCGCAGCCGCAGTTCGACGTAGGCAGCGTAGGGATATTCCAGGAAGTCACGCTCGCGCTCGGTGAGCGCCGCCCCCGTGGGCAGTCGTGGCGGCGGCGCGGCTTCGAGATCGTTTTCCGGGTCGGAGGAAATATCGCGCGGCAGGCCGTTCTCGTCATAGAAGAGGGCCGGATCGTCCTCTTTGGTGTTGCGTCGCTCCATGGCGATGCGTATCGCGGCTGCTTGAAATGGATTGTCCATGGCACCTCCGTCCGAAATCGCGCTGTTCGATTTCAAGCCGGATTTTCAACGGCGCCGGCGCAAAAGTCAGTGCGAAATTGTGGTCTCAAGGCCATGGGCGATGGCTTACATCGGCCGGTTGCGACACGACACTAGTGCGGCAGGTTGTCGGTCCGGGCCATGCGTCCGAGGTAGCCACCGTGATGGCGCTTGCCCCAATCCGCCTTGGTGACCCCTTTCTGTTCCATCAGCGCCACTGCAACCGCGTCGCTGATGGCCAGCATCACGGCCATGCTGGTGGTGGGCGTCAGGCCCAGGGGACAGGCTTCCGGGCAGTCGCCCATGTCGAGGATCACCTCACAATGCTCGCGCAGTTCCGAATCCGGGTGCGACGTGACGCCGATGATGTGGGTCACGCCTAGATGTCGAGACAGCTCCAGAATTTCGATCACCTCCACGGACTTGCCGCTGGTGGAGAAGGCGATCATCACGTCGTCCTTGCCCACCAGACCCAGGTCGCCGTGAGCGGCCTCGGCCGGGTGGATGAAATCCGACGGCGTGGCAGTGGAACAGAGCGTCGCTGCGAATTTTTTCGCGATGTGGCCCGCCTTGCCGATACCGGTAGTCAGCACCTTGCCGCGGCAATCCAGCAGGATGCGCACCGCTTTTTCGAAATCGTCGGTGATCTCGAGTGACGCGATGGCAGCCGCTTCCGCCGCGATCACGGCGCGCATGCGTTCTTTGATGTTCATGGGCGGATTCCTGGAGCGTGACGGGCCGCGATGGTGTCATGAAGACCCCACTGCCTCAAGCTGGGCTGGGATCGTTGCGTTGACAAGTCCGGAGTGCCTCCACCAGAGTCGCCGCGATGACAGCTAACGCACCCGATCTTGTGTTGATGCCGTGGCCGCGGCGTGTCACGCGCACGGCGCAGCAGTTGCCCATCAATTCCCAGCCTGCCTCGCTCGCCTGGCTCGGTGTGCGCACGTTGCGCCTGACGCGGGCCGTGGCGGCGTTTGATGCACGCCTGCGCGAAGTCACGGGTGGTGGTGTGCCGATGGAGATTGACTGTGCGGCAGCGGGGGCAACCTATCCGGACCTCGGGGACGATGAGTCCTACGTGCTCAACGTCTCGGCCACCGGCGTACTGGTGCAGGCGAATACCGAGTGGGGCGTGTTGCGCGCCCTGGCGAGTCTGGCGCAACTGAGTGCGGCCGGTGATCACCTGCCGGGTGTGGTGATCGCCGATACGCCGCGATTTCCCTGGCGCGGCCTGATGATCGATGTGGCCCGGCACTACATCGCGCCGGCCACGCTCGAGCGTACGCTGGATGCGATGGCGCTGTACAAACTCAACGTGCTGCACCTGCACCTCACCGACGATCAGGCATTCCGCTTCGACAGCCGCAGCTTCCCGGAACTGGCAGCGCAGGGTGCAGCAGGAGCGTTTTATACCCACGCCGAGCTCACCGGGTTGGTCGGCTATGCCGCAGATCTTGGCATCCGCGTGGTCCCGGAAATCGATGTGCCGGGACATACCACCAGCTGGCTGAGTGCGCATCCGGAGTGGGGCGCGGTGCCGGAATTCGCACCGCCATCGCCGCGCTTCGGCGTGCACGAGGCGTGTCTGGATCCCGCACGCGAGGAGGTCTATAGCGCGCTGGGTGGCTTGTTCGACGATCTGGTTGCCATCTTCCCCGATCGCTTCATCCACATCGGCGGTGATGAGGTGAATCCGCGCTGGTGGCAGGACAGCCCTGCAGTTGCCGCATTCATGCAACGTCTCGGTGTGGCTGATATCCCGGCGCTGCAGAATCTGTTCAACGAACGGCTCGCGGATCTGCTGCATGAGCGCGGTCGCACACTGCTTGGCTGGGATGAAATTGCGCACGGTGATCTGCCACGTACGTCGGTCGTGCAGAGCTGGCGTGGTGGGCCGTCGCGCGACCGCGCCGTAGCGCAGGGATTCGACTGCGTCTTTTCAGCGGGCTATTACCTGGATTTCTTCTACCCGGCGGATCTGCATTACCGCTATGACCCGCAGGCCAGTGCGCAGGAATTGCTGGAACTGGATGCTGCTGTGCGCGCCGATGCACGGCTGGCGCATGTCCGCGACGGGCTGGGTTGGGCGATGGATTTTGCGGCGCACGCGGCAGTTGATGCCCCGTCGCACAGCACAACCCCCGGAAACGTGCTCGGCGGCGAGGCCTGCAGCTGGTCCGAGCTGGTTACTGACGAGCTACTCGAGGTGCGCATCTGGAGTCGCCTGCCTGCACTCGCGGAACGCTTCTGGTCGCCGCGTTCGACCACCGACGTGGACGACATGTATCGCAGACTTGCGTTGCAGCCGCCGTTGCTGGCCGCCTTTGCGGCCGTAGATTTGCCGGCGCGTGAGGAGGCGCTGTTCGCAACTCTGGGAGTCGATGCGTCCGAACTGGCGCAGCTGCGCGATCTGCTGGACGCGCTGGAGCCAGTGAAGTGGTATGCCCGCTTACTGGGTGCGGCCGCGCTGCGGGCTCGCGTGGCAGGTTCCAGCGCGCGCGTGGAACGACCTTACTCAGTAGGAACGCCGCTCAATCGGGTGGTGGATTACATCGCTCCCGCCAGTGCATGGGTCGTGACGTTCGATGCCGCCGTGCACACCCTGTTGGCAACACCCGAAAACGCTGCCGCGCGCACGCTGATTGCCGACGCTGCCGTGCGCTGGCGTCGGCAGCGTCCGCTGGTCGACTCACTTGCCATGCGGAACCCGGCGATCGGGGAGCTGCGCGGCTTGTCGCAGCGCCTGTACGCGCTGGCCGATGTGGTGGAAGCGTGCCTCGATGGCACGCTGATGGATGCACATCGTGACGAGGCCCGCGCAGCGCTCGAACCCGAGGCGGAACTGTTGCTTGCTGTCGCCCCTTCGATTGCACGTTGGGTCAAGTGACAGCCACTGACCCGCTGGCGGTTGCAAGCGATTTTGCAGTGCCGGGTGTGCCCAACCACTGCGCGGCCAGCACCACCGGCCACATCAACGATACGTGGTTCATCACTACCGACACGGGGGCGCAATATGTGCTTCAGGCGATCAATGCCCGTGTCTTCGCCGATCCGCGCGGCGTAGCGAACAATACGCAGCGCGTGATCACCCACGCTACCCAGCGCGCGTCGCGGCTGGTGCCGGCCTTCGTTGCAGCCCGCGATGGACGCGCCTGGGTCGAGGAAGACGGGGCCATCTACCGCATGCTGGGCTACGTGGCAGGTAGCAGCGTGGATGATCTGCGCAGCGTTGCGCAGGCCACTGCGGCGGGTGCCGCATTCGGCGCATTTCAGCGCGCGCTTGCGGATTATGACCGCGCAGGCCACGTGGTTCCGATCGCGCATTTTCATGAGCTCGACTGGCAGCTCGATCGATTCTCAAACGTGTTGACCCAGCCCACGGGTGCGCGTCGTACGGATGCTGCCAACGAGATTGATTGGGTGCGCCGATTGCGGAACGAAATGGCCGCGGCCGAGGCGGGCCCGCATGGCATGATTCACGGCGACGGCAAGGTGAACAATCTGATATTCGATGCGGCCGATGCGGTTCGCGCCGTGATCGATCTGGATACGGTGATGTGGGGTGCGCTCAGTTGGGACTTCGGCGACCTGGTCCGCTCGGCTGCGGCACTTGGACCCGAGGATGATGAGGCGATCACGTTTTCGGTAGACCGCTTCGCTGCGCTGTGCCGCGGGTATGTACGCGGCACCGGCGATCTCATGAGCGAGGCGCTACGGCTTGCGTTGCCGGGTGCCGCGGCCTACATGACATTCATGCTGGCGCTGCGATTCCTCATAGACCATCTGGATGGCGATCGGTACTTTCGCGTGAGCTATCCCGGGCACAACCTGGTGCGCGCCCGCAGCCAGCTGCGACTGCTCGAGCAATTGCGCGAGGCGCAAGCGAGACTCGAGGAAATCGTCAAAGGAGCCTGAACGTGACCATCGAGATCAACGGCATCGCCCACATCTACATCACCGTGCAGGATTTCCAACGCTGCCGGCCGTTTTATGGCGCGCTGCTGCCGTTCGTCGGCATGGTATGCCTGGTGGATACAGATGAGCTGTACTACTGCATCGGCGGGCGTACGGGCATCGGCATCCGCGCCGCCGCGCAGGCACATGGTGCCACTGCATTCGATCAAACTCGCGCCGGCCTGCACCATCTGTGTCTGCGCGCACGCAGCGCAGCAGATGTGGACGCCGTGGCGGAATTCGTTGCTGCCAACGGCGGCGTTCTTGTGCATGCGCCGCAGCATGATGAATGGGCGCCCGGCTACTACAGCGTGCTGTTCGAAGATCCGTGCGGCACGCGTCTGGAAGTGAACTTCGTGCCGGGCCGCGGTCACCTGGAGCCTGATTCGACAACGCCGTTGCCTGGCGGCGTTCAACAGCGGCTGACGAGGTGAGGCAGGTGAGGCAGGGGTCGGAGTAAGGTACC